>JAHWKS010000468.1 GCA_019347795.1 Planctomycetota bacterium
CGGCGGTGGCTCGCGTGGTTAGTTATTGTGAGCAAGCGAGGCTGGCGGCGCCGACCGAGGACACCGGCGACTATTGCCGCGCCCGAGCCAAGCTCTCCGAAGCGGCGCTGCACGAACTGAGTAACGAGGTGGCCGAAGAGGTCGAGCAAGAGGCGGACGAAACGTGGCTGTGGAAAGGCCGATACCATGCCAAGCTCGTCGACGGCTTTACGTTCACCATGCCCGATACGCCCAAGAACCAGGCCGTCTATCCGCATCCGAAGACGCAAACGCCGGGCGTCGGTTTGCCGATCGCACGGGCCGTGGCGATCGTCAGCCTGGCGACCGCCTGCGTAATGGACTTGGCAGTCGGCCCCTACAAGGGGAAAGAGACTGGCGAGACCGCCTTGCTGCGGTCGATGCTGGGGAGCCTGGCCGCGGACGACGTGGCCGTGATGGACCGCTACTACTGCTCGTTTATGATGATCGCCTTGTTGCTGTCGCAAGGCGCGCAGGTCTGCGCGCGGCGGTTCAGGTTGACCGCTTCTTCCCCGTCTTTTTCTTCGTCGGCTTCGGCTTGAGGGAGGCCACGTAGACGTAACTCAGGTCGAAGTACTCCTTCAACTGCTGTGTCTTTTTCAACAACGAACTCGGCACTTCCACGTACTCCTCGAGCACTCGTCCGTGCTGCTCGCAGAGGGTGCTCTTGAACTTCTTGAGAAACGCCTCCCGTTCTTCGGCCGGCAGCCGCAGTGCCAACGCTCCCGTTTTGGTCAGGAAGCTGAACATGTGGCCGTTGACGGAGGTGTACGGCATGGCGGCGCCTTTCCGCTCCACATCCGGATTGGTCGCTATCAGCTTTTCGTACAACTCCAGCTTATCGACCGGTAGATTCGGAGGTGCTTTACCCATGAGATCAGATCCTGTGGTGGCCAACTTTGTTTCGACAGACCTGTCTAAAACGGCTCCCGGTCGGACTAGATCAAATTCGGCCGGGAGCGTGGATTGGCCACAAAACGCGGCTTCGCCTGGGATTATGAATGCTTGGCACGATCCAGGCAAATGTTTTGGCCCGGCCGGTCGGTCCGCCTGGCGCCGCCACGCCCCCGCTTGGAATTGGCCGAGAGAGTTTCCGGCGGACTTGTTATTGGACGCCGCACTCGGGCGCCACGGTCACCGTCTTCTTCGCGGCGTCGTTGGGCACGAGGCAGAGGAACTTGAGGGGCGCATCGCCGGTGTTCTGGAACTGGTGGACCTCGTCAGGCTTGACCAGCACCACGGCCCCGGGGCGGAGGGGATGCGGCTGGTCGTTCTCGTAGACCACGCCTTCCCCCTCCAGGACGTAGACCTCGTGCTCGTAGGGATGGCTGTGGCGGGGGGTGAATCCACCGGGCGCCACCTCGAACCGCCGCATGGCGAAGTTCGGCGCCCCATCCGACTCGCTCACCAGCCACCGCACCATGCAGCCGCGGGCGCCCTCCATCTCAACCGGCTTTTCTTCGATGTCTGCGAAGTGATTGACTTTCATCGTCTAGCTCGCGTCACGTGTGGAATCGCAAACTCACCAACCCGAAGCGTTAGGGAGGACCCGCTTCCATTCCTCCGCGTTTCGAAATTCTCTGAAAAATGTAAGAACCAATAAGAGCCAGTAGGCAGACGGGTGGCGCGATCAGAAACAAGCCGTAAAACGTTCCAACGACGCCAAGCTCGAACATTGCACCAATTGGGGATTCTTGTATCACTCGGCTATAGACTTGACTCTCATGCTGTTGCATCCAAATGTGCATCCATAGATTGCCTGCCACGATGCTCAGCAGAAGGAGTCCAACAACAAACAACAGAAATAAGTGCCGACCGCATACTGGGCGCCTCCTGTTTTTTACGCGCCTCACGAATTGCCTAACTTACGCTTCCGATCGGCGATTGTCGATGGAGCTTTCGAGCGCCGCCGCGCGGCGCGTCCAAAAGTCGTCCGTGCCGATCGCGGCGCAGGTGACAGCGGCCAGCACGCCTAGTTCGCCCATCATCAGCGAGACGCCGTGCTTATCCAGAAATGCCACCAGGCTGCTCTCCGCTCCTTCGCCCATGACCTGCGCCGGGCTGAGGAGGTTGACCGTCATCACGCCGTACGCGCAAGCGGTGAGCGCGAAGATCGTCCCGGCGACCAGCAACAGCGGGTAAAACGGATTCGTCGCTTTCTTCGTCCGAGCCATACAACTCGCAGTTCAGAAACCAAGGATTAGAGAAACTCGTCCCAGCCGCGGCGCTTCAACTCTTCCACCACGTCGCGCACCGCCTCTTCGTTATTCTTGTCGGCCACCAGCGTGGCGTCCGGGGTGTGGACGATGATGCAGTCTTTCATCCCCAGGGTGACGATCAGCCGCTCGTCGTCGCCGCGGACGATCAGGCCCTGGGAGTTCATGCCGATGTGCCGGCCGATCACCGTGTTGCCGTTCTCGTCGGTGCCGTGCAGCCGGGCGAGCGACCGCCAGCTTCCCACGTCGTCCCAGTCGAATGGCGCCTCGATCACCACCACATCGTTGTACCGCTCCATCACGGCGTAGTCGATGGACTTGCCGCGGATCGCCTCGAATTCCCGCTGGAGCGTCTCGTCGTCGCCGGCCGCCCGGCCGATGGCCGCGAGATGGGCGTGCATTGCCGGCTCCAGCTTCGCAAGCGCCGCGTCGATCGTATCGGCCCGCCAGACGAAGATGCCGGAGTTCCAGAGGAACCGCCCCGACTCGAGGTACTCCCGGGCGGCGGCGGCGTTGGGTTTCTCGCGGAACATCTGGACGCGGAACGTGGGCGGGTCGTCCGCGGCGCCGGAGAGAGGCTCGCCTCGCTCGATGTAGCCGAACGTCTCGGCGGGGTACGTCGGGCGAATGCCGAAGGTCACCAGCCGCCGCGGCTGCTTTTCGATTAGCGCGGCAGCGTACTTCAGCGCCGCCTGGAACTTCTCCGTTGCCTGGATGATGTGGTCCGACGGCATGACGGCCATCACCGCGTCGGGATCTTCCTGCAAGAGCAACTGGGCGGCCAGGCCGATGCAGGGGGCGGTGTCGCGCCGGCAGGGCTCGGCGATGACCGCCGCGGGAGGCAGCTCCGGCAGCTCCTCGCGAATCGGCTCGGCCAGGGCCCGGCTGGTGATGATGCGAATCCGGCTGGCGGGCGCCAGCTCGCCGGCGCGGTTCACGGTGGCGCGGATCATCGTCTCGCTTCCGGCCAACCGGAGCAGTTGCTTGGGCCGCTCGGCCCGGCTTTCGGGCCAGAAACGCGTGCCCGAGCCGCCTGCCATGATTACCGCGTAGAGCATTTTCTTGTTGATTTTCGCCGCGAATCCGATATGATTGCGAAGGCTCATCCTACCAACTTGCCGGCGCCCGCAGAAGCCGGTCCCGGCCCCTCCTCTTTCCTTCTTTCTTGGACTCCATGAGCGAGAAGCACGTCTTCGTCTCCGATCTGCACTTGTTTTCCCGCCGCTCGCACGCGCATCTGCTGGCGGATGATCTGTATCGGGCGGCGGCCGGCGCGCGGACGTTCGTGCTGGGGGGCGATATTTTCGACTTCTGCTGGACGACGTTGCCGTCCGTGTCGCACACGGTCGAAGCCGCGCTGGCGTGGCTGCGCCGGCTGGTCGAGCCGCACCCGGAGTGCGAGTTCCACTTCATTCTCGGGAACCACGACGCCAATCGCCGGTTCACCCGGCTGCTGCCGGAGTTTACCGCCTCGGTCCCGAATTTCGCCTGGCATCCGTATTACGTGCGGCTGGGGGGAAGCCTCTTTCTGCACGGCGACGTCGCGGAGGGGGCGGCGATGGACCATGAGAGGCTGAATCAGTATCGCGCCCGCTGGTGCCGCGAGCACAAGCACGGTCCGGTCGCCAACCGTGTTTACGACGCGGCGGTCGCGGCGCATCTGCACCGAGCGATCGGCACGGCCGCCCATCCCACGCGCCGGGTGGTGCGGCGGCTCGCCACGTACGCCGAGCGGATGGGGCACGGCCTGGCCAACGGCCTCCGGCACGTCTACTTCGGCCACACCCACTCGGCGATGGCCGGCTATCGCTACGGCGGCCTGGCCTTCCACAACGGCGGCGCGCCGATGCGCGGCCTCCGCTTCCGCATTGTGGACGCAGTGGTGTAGGCGGACAGTCGCACACCTGTAGGCCGCCGGACGGGACCTGGACCCCGCGCTCGATGCGGGTCCGCCGAGCCGGTCCCGGCGTCCGATTCACTGGCGCGTGCTGCTCGGCTCTGTCTCAGATTCCGGAGGATGTTCGGCGAGGAACTCATCCAGACTCTTTCGCTCGAGCTGATTCAGGAACCACCTGGCGGCTTCGTAGGAGTCCTCCGTCATTGCCAGGCCGTCATAGTGCTCTTGCACGCGGACAAAGGCTTCGGAGAACGCTTCCGCCCTTCCTTGTTCTTGGGCCGCCCCTTCGAGTCGATCGACCTCGGCGCAGGCGGACTTCAACCACTCTTTCTCCTGTTGTAAACGTGCTGCCGCCGCTTGCTGCTCTTCCGTCAACGGCTCAGCCGGTTTCTCGACGTCGAGTTTGACGGCGCGTGTTTGCTCCTTGGGGCCGCAACCGTCCCGAGGGACAGAGCCCCTAGGCCTAGAGACGACGACGCCTCCTCAGCCGCATCGGCTGCTACCGAGGTTTGATCGGCCGCACGTTGGTTTTTCGAAGAACGCTGGCCCCGGAAGAGATCGCCCTGCTTTCAAGGGATCAGCCACTGCCGAGTGCGGACTAGGCCGTCGATTCCAACGGCGTCACGCTGGCGGCATGGATCAAGCCGGCCGCGGACTTGGGCAGGGACATGCACCCCGGCGGAGGCGACATCATTGGCTACCGTCACCGTCGTTTTATCCTCAAGCTCCTCGGCGGCGACGACACGGGGACGAAGGCGCCCTGTCGTTTGGCGGCTCGCTTGAACGTGCACGATGGAATCGTCACGGACCGGATCGTCGAGGGCAACCGCTGGCAACACGTCGCCTTGACGGCCGACCCTGAAAATGGCCAACGCCGCATGCGACTATTCCTCGACGGCAATCAGGTTGCAGAGGGTCTCACTACGAAATGGTCCGAGTAGCGGGCGAGCGCTGCACCGGTGCCGAACGCCAGCAACGTGCCACATTCGGAAGCCGAACCAGCGATGAATTGGCGACGATCGTGCGGCACCGGAGAAGATCAACGGCTAAGCGGCGTCAGCCACGGCCACGGCGCGGGGTTCAGCAAGGGGATTCAGGCGTGACACGTGGCAACGCCGGACGTTGGAGGGACTGACGGGAGGAAAGGCTTCTTCGTCGTTCTACTTGCGCGACTCGTTGCGGGCAAGCGCGTTTTGAAGTTGCGCGGTTTAGGTGTCAATTACACGGAAGTCCTGTATTCTGGCG
>JAHWKS010000003.1 GCA_019347795.1 Planctomycetota bacterium
GATGAAGGCCGGCGGTCGGCTCATCGAGCACATAGAGCATGTTCACGAGGCTGGAGCCGAGGGCCGAGGTAAGCGCCGCTCGCTGCCCCTCTCCGCCGCTGAGCGTCTTGAGCGTGCGATCGAGCGTCAGGTAGCCGAGGCCGACCGCATCGAGGTACGCCAATCGCGACTCGACCTGCTCCAGCATCGCGCCGCCGACGCGCCGCTCCCACTGGCTCAGCTCCAGCGAGCGGAAGAACGCGAGCGCGTCGGCGATTTTCGTCGTGGAGAGCTCGGCGATATTCTTGCCGCCGATGCGGGTCGCCAGCGCCTCGGGACGCAGCCGGGCGCCGCCGCACTCGGGGCAAACCCGCTCGCTCCGCCAACGGCTGAGGAAGACGCGGATGGGCGTCTTGTACTTTCGCCGCTCCAGCCAGGCGAAGAAGCCGCGCAACCCGCCGAAGTCCCGCTCCTTCACGCCCTCGTCGATGATTTTCCGATGCCGCTGGTCGAGCTGCCGGAAGGGCACGTCCACCGGCACGTCGTAATCGTTCGCCAGGGCAAGCAGCTCTTCCAGCTCGTGAGCGTAAGCCGGCGTGGTCCACGGAGCGATGGCCCCCTCGCGCAGCGATTTCTCCGGATCGGGCACGACCAGGTCCAGGTCCACGTCCAGCACGTTGCCGAAGCCCTCGCACCGCGGACACGCCCCCAGCGGGCTGTTGAAGCTGAACAGCCGCGGCTCGGGCGCCGGATAGTCCCGCCCGCACTCGTCGCAACGGAGCGTCGTGCTGAAGGAGCGGCGAATGAACGGGCGGCCGTCGATTTCCAGGGTAGTAGGCACACTCCGTGTGCCGTTCTCTTCGCTGTCTGCCAAGTCAGTGCTTCCAGACGGCGCCCGGAGTGTGCCTGCTACTTTGGACTCCACAAAAACTTCGCAGGCGCCTTCGCCTTTTTCGAAAGCGATCTCCAGCGAGTCGCGGATGCGTCCTGCATCGGCGGATCCGGCCGCGAGGCGATCGACGATCACGTGCAGGGTGAGGGGAGGCGCGCTGGCCGCAAGCGTGGAATCGGGTTGGTCGGAGAGGTTGACTGTTTTTCCGTGGATCACCGCGCGGACGAAGCCATCTTCCTTGAGCTCGCAAATGAGCGTTTCCAGCACCTCCGCGGAAGCCGCTTCGCGGCGGAAGGCGACGAGGTAGCGGGTCCCCTCGACGAGGGCCTCCAACTCGGCGGCCGCCGACTGCGCGGTGTCGCGGCGGACCTCGCGGCCGCAGGAAAGGCAAAACGTGCGGCCGATCTTGGCCAGCAGCAGCCGGAGGTAGTCGATCGTCTCCGTGGTCGTGCCGATGGTTGCCCGGCTGGAGCGAGAGATGTTCTTGCGCGTGACCGCGACCGCCGGCGGGATGCCGTCGATACGCTCGGTGTCGGGCTTCTCCAGCCGCTCCAGGAACTGTCGGGTGTAGGCCGAAAAGCTTTCGATATATCGCCGCTGCCCTTCGGCGTAGAGCGTATCGAGGGCGAGGCTCGTCTTGCCGCTGCCGCTCACGCCGCAGAAGACGATGAGCTCCCCCCGCGGCAGATCGAGGTCGATCGCCTGCAGGTTATGCGTCGAAACGCCCCGCAGCACGATGGGTCGCTGAAGCAATTTTTTCCCCTGGCGAACAAGTGGAGCGGGCGGAAATCTGTCATTTTACTCCCGCCTGCGCCGACCGGCGAGGCGTGCCAGTCGGGCTGCGGCGCCCCCCGAGTGACTATCGCGCGCCACGGCGCCATGCTGAAAACGCTGGGAAATATGGCCGGCGCAGAGGTGCGCACAAAGGCGCACCTCTAAATCGCTTCGGATAAGTGGACTTTGCTCGAAGATTGCTCCAAAATCACACGTAGGCCTCGCGTGGGACTGCGCTTCGGTTGTCCCACCTTACGTGGGAGCTATTTCTATGTCGGCGGCGCCTTGGGTGGACGGGTTGACGTTCGGGCAGGTGTTGGAGCAGACCGCCGCGCGGCATCCCGAGCGCGACGCGCTGGTCTTCCCGCAATTCGAGCTGCAGCTTGTCTACCGGGACTTTCTGGCGCGCGTCGATGACGCCGCCCGGGGGCTCGTGGCTCTGGGGATCGGCACGGGCGATCACGTCGCGGTGTGGGCCACCAACGTGCCCGAGTGGGTGATCCTGCAATTCGCCACCGCCCGCATCGGCGCGGTGATGGTGACGATCAACCCGTCCTATCGGCCGTTCGAGCTGCAGTACGTGCTGCGGCAGAGCGATTCGACGGCGCTGTTTCTGGTGGACCAGTTCAAGTCGTCCGACTACTTCGCGATGCTCAACGAGGTCTGTCCGGAGCTTGCCTCCAGCGAGCCGGGCAAGCTCAAAGCGAGCGAGTTCCCGCGGCTGCGGCACGTGGTCGCGATCAAAGGGAAAACGCCGGCCGGGACGATGTCGTGGCAGGAGCTGATCCGCGGCGGGCAATCGGTCGAGCCGGACCGCGTGCAACGGATCGGCGACGGCCTGAAGCCCTCGGACCCGATCAACATCCAGTACACCTCGGGCACGACCGGCTTTCCCAAAGCGGCGATGCTCAGCCATCGCAACCTGCTGCTCAACGCCTACTACATCGGCGAGCGGCAGCGGCTGACGCATGAGGACCGCATCTGCATTCCCGTGCCGTTCTATCACTGCTTTGGCTGCGTGCTGGGAACGCTGGCGGCGGTGGTGTACGGGGCGGCGATGGTCGTCCCGGCTGAGTATTTCCAGCCGGCGGCCACACTCGACGCCATCGAGAACTGCCGCGCCACGGTGATCTATGGCGTGCCGACGATGTTCATCGCCGAGCTGGAGGACCCGACTTTCGTCCCGCGAGATCTCTCCTCGCTCCGCACGGGGATCATGGCCGGCAGCCCCTGCCCGATCGAAGTGATGAAGCGCGTCATCCGCGACATGGGCGCCCGTGAAATGACGATCGCCTATGGCCAGACCGAAGCTTCGCCCGTGGTGACGCAGACCGGAGTGGACGATCCGCTCGACCTTCGCGTGGAGACGGTCGGCCGGCCCATTCCCGACGTGGAGATCAAGATCATCGATCCTATTGACGGCCGAGAGCTGGGGGACAACGAACAAGGGGAGCTCTGTAGCCGTGGACACGTGGTGATGCTCGGCTACTACAACAACTCCGAGGCGACCGCGGCCGCCATCGACCAGGAGGGCTGGCTGCACAGCGGCGACCTGGCGGTGCGGCTCCCCAACGGGTATTACAAGATCACCGGCCGCATTAAGGACATGGTTATCCGCGGCGGCGAGAACATCTATCCGCGCGAGATCGAAGAGTTCCTCTTCACGCACCCGGCGGTCGAGCAGTCGGCGGTGTGCGGCGTGCCCGACCCCAAGTACGGCGAGGAGCTGTGCGCGTGGATCAAGCTCAAGCAGGGGGCGACGGTCGCGGAGGACGAGATTCGCGACTACTGCCGCGGACAACTGGCCCGTTTCAAGGTCCCGCGGTACGTGCGATTCGTCGATTCCTTCCCGCAGACGGTGACCGGCAAGATTCAGAAGTTCAAGATCCGAGAGCGGATGATCGAGGAACTGGGACTGACGGAGGAAGAGACGGCGTAAAAAGTAGTAGTCACACTCCGTGTGCCGTTTCCGGCCGGTTTCTCTTGATGTTTGATCGCCGACGCCAGGTTGGCCCGCGCGGAGACGCGCTTGTCGCGAGCGGAAATCCAGCCGTTCGCCTCGAGCACGGGACGATGACGGGAAAAGGTGAGCGTAGGTCAAACGCCACACGTGCAAGAGTGCACAAGCCGCTTCACTTGCTCGCAGCTGCGCGAGCGCCGGCCAGCAACGCGGCTTCGTTGAGTGCCGGCGGTCCGTTACCACCGGTTTTCGCCTCGGCGCCGGATGCTTTTAGCGTTTCCTGGAACGCTTGCCGAAGTCGGTTCGCTTGGCGCCGTCCGCCTCCGCTCCCGTTCGCGGAGAGGCCGCGGACGTGTCGCAACGCATCCTCCGCCGAATACGCGCCCTCAATACCGAGGGAGAGAAGATTCAGGTACTGGCGAAAACAGTGCTCGGCGATTTGTCGCTTGCCGAGTCGGCCGAAACACGCCCCCAGGCGATAGACGCAATCGGTCTTGAGGGCATCGGTCCACTCCGTGCTTTCCCAACATGGGTCATTCTTCGCCGTGCGATTGCTCTTCAACAGCCAAGTATAGACACGCACCGCATCGCGGTGTTTGCCGATGGCGTCGAGCGTTCCGGCCAGGTTCCAAAGCGTCAAAGGGCAGTCAGGAACGAGACGCCGCGATTCGAGTAGCAACCGCAGCGCCTCTGCGTAGCGGCGCTCCTCGTAGTACGTAACGGCGAGTTGCGTCAAAACCCAATGACTTTTGGGCGTTTTCTCGCGCGCTGCCTCGAGGAGTTTCCGCGCCTGCTCCCACTTCTCCTTCTCGAACAGCGTGTTGATCCTCTCGCTCATTGCGTTGGATGACATGACTTACTTCTCCTGGTCCGGTGGAGGCCGGCGCCGTTTTCGCTGTTGCCTCTTGCGGCGCCGATCCCCTTTTTCTTTCCCTGCATCCCTGGTCTTGCGTGCTTGCCCTTCCTCATGTTTTTTGCGTGTGGAGCGCCGGGCGTTCTTATGGTGCTCCGCAGCCATCAATAGAACCCATGATCGGGGATGAATGCGCCGAGGAAATTATATGTTCTTTTGCCCCAGCAGGCGGGACCTACTTGGGCTTCGCCGCGACGTACGCCATCCGCAGGTCGGCGAGGGCGTGGGTGAGGAGCGATTGCTCGTCGGGGGCCAGGTTGCCTTTCGTCTTCTCTTCCAAGACGCCGAGCATGTCGATGTGATGCCGCGCCAGCGGCAATCGCACCACCGGCTTGTTCTCGAAAGGATCGGGAATCTGCCCCAGCGCGACCATCGCCTGCGTGGCCAGCGACGTCACCAAGAGCGCGAACGACGCCGGCGGCAGTTGCTCCTCCTTCCCCGCCGCGCCCTCGGACCTTCTGGCTTGCGGCCCGGCGCTCGCGGCGGAGGATGACTGCCCTCCTTGCGCCGCCGCCTCGCGACGCCGCATCTCCTCGCGCTCCGCCTCGACCTGCGCCTTCCAATCGGAATCGACAACGATCTTCGGTTTCTCTTCCGGGTTCTCATTCATGGCGGTTTACCGTGACGCGATGCGGCGGGCGAGGAAGCGGCGCACCAGGGGGAGATTCGATTGGCTCGCGAGCCGGGCCGCGGCCAGAGCGTCGGTAGTGGCCAACGGCTCCACACCGTACCAGATCATGAGCTGGAGGTTGTGGTCGTCTGCGTCGTCTTCGCAGGCAACCAGGCCGGCGGCGATCGGCCAGCGGGACGCGGCGGGGATGCGCTGCAGGGCCGAGGCGAGCTCCAGCCGCACCAGGCCGGAGTCGTCCGCGGCCGCCATCTCCTCCATCCTCGCAATCGCGGCGGGCGAAGCGTTTTGGTGGTCGTTCAACAGCCGCACCGCCCAGGCGCGGAGATACTCGTTGTCGTTTTGCGTCAGGTCGAGGAGCTGCGCTTCCGGCAAGGCGTCGAGGGCGTGGAGCGTGAACAGCGCCCGCAGGCGACGCGGAGTGGCTGAGTCGCTGCGCAAGAGATCCTGGAGCGTGGCCATCGTCGCCGGCGCCAGCTCGCCGCGGGCGGCCCGCTCCTGCAAGAGCCGGCGGGCGCGGCGGACGTACCAGGCGTTCTCGTGCAGGTGGAGCTTCACCAGCTCCGCGTCGTCCAGCTTCGCCAGGTCGAACGTCTCGAGCCGCGGCGGCTGGCCGTAGACGATCTTGTGAATCCGGCCGTTGGCCCGTTCGATGGCGTTTTCCTTGTTGTCATGGCACTCGCCGGTGTCGCACCAGTCGGTCACGTAGACGCCGCCGTCGGGACCGTACGCGATCGCCACGCCGCGGAACCACGGATCGTGGGCGAAGAGGAAATCGTCGGCGTGCCTGCCGACGTAGCCGGAGCGGGTCCGCTCCAGAAGGTCGCGGTTGACGCGATTGCCGTGGATGTTGCACATGAAGATGCTGTTGCGGTACTCGGCCGGCCAGTTGTCGCCGAGGTAGACCATCGCCCCGGAGTGGGCGTGTCCGCCGCCGGCGATGCTGTGAATCCCCTGGCCGCCGCGCGAGTCGGTCCATTCCCCGCCGCCCCAGTGCAGGTGGTCGCTGCACGAGTGCATCAGCTCGTAGACGTACGGGTCGAAGTCCTGGCCGAACATCCGCTGGTAATGCGCGCCCGGCACAAGATGCCAGAGATGGCCGATCACGCAGTTAGTGAAGAAGGCGTGCCCGTAGTCGTTGAAGTCCAGGCCCCAAGGGTTGGTCGTGCCGTGGGCGACGACCTCGAACTTCTGCCGCACCGGGTGATACCGCCAAATGCCGCAACTGATGTCGATCCGCTCTTCCTCCGGCGTTCCCGGCAGCCCGACCTTGGAAGGCGAGGTGATGCCGTTGCAGCCGTAGAGCCAGCCGTCGGGACCCCACGTCAAGCCGTTGACGACGTTGTGCACGCCTTCCACCGACCAGCCGTCGAGCACGACTTCCGGCTCGCCGTCGGGCACGTCATCGCCGTCGCGATCGGGGATGAAGAGCAGGTGCGGGGCGCAGCAGGCCCACACGCCGCCGAAGCCGACCGCCAGCCCCGTGAGGTAATTGCCTTCATCCCAGAAGATCTTCTTCTTATCAAAGCGGCCGTCGTTGTCGGTGTCTTCGAAGATGACGATGCGGTCTTCGCCGTCCTCGTCCCAGGTGGGATAGGAAAGGCACTCGGCGACCCACAGCCGGCCGCGATCGTCGAAGGCGACGGCGATCGGCTGCACGACATCCGGCTCGCCGGCGAAGAGCGTGGCGCGGAAGCCCTCCGGGAGCGTCATCCGCTGCGGCGCCTCAGCCGCGGGGACGGGCGCCAGGGCGGGCTCATCGTCAGCGAAGGAAACGGAGGATGATGCCAACAGAATGGTCGCGAAGCCAAACGATACGCTAGACCAACGATGCATGAGAAGTGTAAGGTTACCGGAGGGTGGCTGGTGGTGGAGCGCAGCGACGCCCCCGAGGGACGCGGCAAGTCGCTGGGGCGTCGCTCCGCTCCGCCGCCGGCCACCCTCTGAGGAAATCGATCGAAGCCAGGATTACACTCGTCCGAACGCCACGACGCACATGTCGTCGTACTGCGCTCGGGCGCCGATGTGGCGGCGGACGTCGGCCACGAGCGCCTCACCCAGGGCCTCAATCGAGTCGGCCGGCTTGGCGAGCATCTCCTTGAGGCGGGGGATCGTATACTCGTCGTCGTCGGGATCCATCGCCTCGTTGATGCCGTCGGTATAGAGGATGAGGGTCTCGCCCGGCTGCACGGAGAAGTGAGCCTCGTCGTAGTCCATGCCCTCCACGATTCCCAGGGGAAGGCCCACGGCCTCGTCCCCCTCTTCGCGAATCTCCCCGTTGGGGCCGCGGATGAGGGGAGGCATATGGCCGGCGCTGACCATCGTCACTTCGTGCTTGGCGGGATCGAGCACGCACATCACCAGGGTGACGAACCGCTCTTCCAGCTCCAGTTGGCTGAAGTGGTCGTTCAGGCTGGTGAGGGCCCGGCCCGGCTCGCCGTGCGCGGCCAGGGAGAACCGCATCTCCGAAGCGAGCTTGGCCATCAGCAAAGCGGCCGCCACGCCGTGCCCCACCACGTCGGCGACGACAATCGCCAGCCGGCCGTCGGGCAGATGGACGTAGTCGAAGTAATCGCCGCCGATGTGATTGGCCGCCTTGTAGTAGTTGTAGAACGAGTAGCCCTCGAACTTGGGACGGACCTGCGGCAGAAAACCGTGCTGCACCTGCCGCGCGAGGTCGAGGTCCCGCTCCAGCTCCTTGCGGCTCACGGCCTGCTCGTGAAGCTGGGCGTTTTCGATGGCGATGGCCGCCTGAGCCGCCACGCCCGCCAAAACTTCCAGGTCTTCCTTCGTGAACCGGCTCCGCTGATCGACCGTGTCGATCTGCAAGGCGCCGAACGCCTTCCCTTCGCCGGTCACGAGAGGAGCGCACATCATGGAGCGGATGCGAAAGTCCGCGATGCTCTGGCTCATCTCGAACCGCGAGTCGCTGGCGGCGTCGGCCGAGAGGATCGCCTCTTTGGTTTCCATCGTCTGCCGGACGATGGTGCGGCTGATGCGGATCGTCTCGCCCTCGGGCGTCTCCAGCACGATGAAGCCGCGGTCGGCCTGCAAAAAGATCTTGAACAAACTGTTGAGCACCCGCGGAAGCACATCGTCCAGCCCCACGCTACCTCCCATGCTCTGCGTGATCTCGATGAGGGCCTTGAGGCGGGCCTCGGCCGTGGCCGTCACCTGAATGCCGCGGGCGGTGGAGGTGACATCCACCTTGGACATGATGGTGGAGCTGCTGTTGGCGCTCTCCTCGGCGTCGTCAACCAGGAACGTCGAGCAATTGGAGCCTTCGAGCAAACCTTCCGCCGCGACGGAGTCGGTCTGACGGCCCGACTTTTCGGGCGGGGGATCGAACTGGAAATCGAACTCCACGTCGCACACGCGGATTTGGTCGCCATGGGCGAGGAGCCGGCGGAATTCGATCTTCTGATCGTTGAGGAAAGTCCCGTTGCGGCTCTGGAGGTCCTCGACGTAGAAGTCGTCCCCTTCCCGCACCACCTTGGCGTGGCGCCGGCTCACGGCGCCCACGTCGATCAACACGTCGCACCCGGGCTGGCGCCCCAGCACCGACTCGTCATTTAGGACGTAGCGTTGCCCACGCGCCGGCCCATTCCGGGCCATCAAAAAAGCGGTCACGTCGTTTCCCTCATTCATTGGTCAAACTTTTTCGAAGAGGTCCCCCAGGAAGAATTCTAATGAGCCGCTTTGGGGGGCGTCAACGCGCGAGGCAAGATACGAGGGCGCCCGCGCCGCAAGTTATACTGCGTCCATCACGCCCTGAGCCCGTTGATTTATCCGTCATCGGCCAAAGCGGCGCTCTTGCGGGCCTATGACGAAGTGCTGTCGGCGGAGGAAGTGCGGAGGTTGGCGCCGAACGCGACGAGGGATTGTGCGGCTCCACAACATGTTGGGGACACCCGGCTGCAAAACGGACTTGTGTAGTACAACGAGAGGCGTTTCCTTTGTTCGAACTGCGCAAACCTGTACGACGGCTCTCCGAAGCCCTCGCCGTTGGAGTTTGTTAGCGTAAGCGCCGATGGACGATGTTTCGGAGAACGGCGAGCGCCCGTTGTCGCAGGGACGCTCAAGCAAATGCCATGACTGCTGCTTGACAAGCCGCCGTAACAGGAACAGACTATCCTCCCTGGCGTGTGCCCGAACTTTCTTCCAAGTGGGTGGGGAATGGATCCAGTCTTTGATCCTTATTACCGCTGGCTGGGCATTCCGCCGGAAGAGCAGCCGCCTGATCGGTACCGGTTGCTGGGCGTGCCCCCCTTTGAACGAGACGTCGAGGTGATCCAAAACGCAGTGGATCGCCAGATGATGCACATTCGCACTTTCCAAGCAGGGCCCCATTCGGCGGAGTCGCAGCGTATCCTCAACGAGATCGCGGCCGCTCGGGCTTGCTTACTCGATCCGGCGCAGAAGGCGGCTTACGACCGGCGGCTGTACGCCGAGCTGCATCAACCTCCCCCTCAACCTCCAACTGAGCCCCAACCGCCCGCGCCAGCACCCGTCCCGACGGCTTACCCAGTCACCTCACCGGACCCGACGCCTCCCGCGCGGGCGCCTTACGGCCCCACCTTTCCGCCCGCCCCGGCGCGGCGCAAGACGCGGCGGCGCCGTAAATCAGGAGACCGTACGGTGCGGGAAATCGTGGGTGTCGTTGTCGGGGGGGTGTCGGGAGTGGCCATTGCTCTGGCGGTTTTGTGGTATGGGTTCGGCGTCGATGCGCTGGGAGTGATGGCAAGGTTCGCTCCCCGGAGTGGGAGTGAATTCGTCGCCGAAGGCGGTTCCGACGAACA
The DNA here is from genome assembly GCA_019347795.1 of Planctomycetota bacterium. GTDB lineage: Bacteria > Planctomycetota > Planctomycetia > Pirellulales > Pirellulaceae > JAHWKS01. The sequence continues at coordinate 9,946 of JAHWKS010000003.1, forward strand.
GGGCGACGCGGGCGCAACCGGCACGCAAGCATCCCGCCTCGCCAGTCGTGACGGCGCCGCTTCACGTGCTGCATCCGGCTCCGCCTCAGCAAGCGATTCCGCAACGACGATCCCGCCCGATGCGGCCCAGCAGAAGGCCGCCGTTCAAGCGAAGGCGGCGCCGCCGGCCCCTTCGAGCCCGTTTGCGCAGCTCGTCTCAGTCACGCCGAATGAGTGGGCCGACGGCGCCGTTGAATTAGGCGTGGTCCCTCCCGGGGGCGTCGAGCGGTGGCAATTTTCCCTCGTTTCCGACTTCGTCGACCTGGGCGGGCAACTTGAGTTCGCGATGCCTGTCGCCTCTAGCATTGATCCGACCGGCGTGGGATGGCCGATTTACCTTCAGCCGCGGGGGGAAGCCGCGCCGGAGACGCAAACGCTTGCGGCCACGTTGTTCGTCGAAGACGGGCGGCTCAAACTGGAAGCGAACGGCGAGGGGGATGAAGCCGCACGCCGGCAACTTCTGAACACGATCTTTTCCTTCACCGACGGTGACCATTCCCGCGATCTCCCGCTCCGGCAGCCTGATGAGCGCGAGGCGGTGCTTTTGAACCTGGATGAAAAGGTGATAGCGGCATCGCTCGCGACAGAGGCTCTCCCGCCCGCGGAGAAGCTCGTGTTGCACATTGCCGAACTCGAGGGGTTTCCGGCCGGCGTTTCGGCCGATCCGGCTGCGATGCGCCTGCGGATCGGCGATCGGGCGGCCATAGAGATCTCGACCGGCCTGTCCGACTACAGCGCGGAGATTGAAGTGCAGTTTGATCAAATCCAGACCGCGCCGGAAGTGCGCATCCGGGCCTGGCATCGCGAGGGAGACCGGCGGGAACAGTTCACCAGCGAGCATGTAAAATCGGAGTACGCGATCCTCCAGAAAAAGATTGCCCAAGACCAAGGTACGCTGGCCGCCGCCCAGACGGCGCTGCGAAACGCGGAGTCGGCGCTCCGCAGCGTCGCCGCACGACGGCCCGCCAATTCGATCGAGGCCGCCAATCTGCGAAACCAGGCGATCGCCCTGCAAAAACAGCGCACCAAAGCGATCGGCGCCATTCGGCGCCTCACGACCGCCATTCCCAAGATGCAGGCGGCCGTGGCCCGCCTGGAAGCAGTTGCCCGCCTGGGAGCGCAACTGCACAACACAGCGCGGATCCACTTTCGCGTGGCGGCTGCTGCCGAGGGACGTGAGCTGCCGCTAATTCATCTCACCGGCCCGAACTCAGGTTAAGCGGAAGAGAACGATTTGCCCCACCACCTGCACCTCTTCCGCGGGCCATTCGGCCCCGCGCTGCCGCCGACAGAGTCGGGCCGGATCGCCAGCCGGAAGAGGCGCTACGTATTACGAAGCCGTCTTTGCAGATCCTGAATCTCGTCGAGATAGATCCATGCTTCCTCGGGTATGACTTTTTTGGCGACGCACTCTCGTCCCAGAACGAGCAGGGCGAAGTCGGCTTCCGAGACGCGCTGCTCGTGCTCGCCCTTGGCGCGGGCGTAGGCAGCGTCGGCGTGCAGGGCCTCGCTGGTGGTGCTCGCGCTCCGGCGGGCCTTTTCGGCCGCGGTCATCTTCGCCTGCGCGGGAGCGACCTTCCCCATCGCCTCCTGCGCCGATTGAAGCGCCAATGTCACTGTGTCCGGCAGGTCGTCCATCCTCAGGACTGCGCGACCGACAAGGGTGTACAGCTCGTCGAGCCGCTCCAGTGCGTCGGCGGGATTCGCGAGCGTATCGTTGACGCCGGTCGCCTCCTCCGCGACGAAAGCATCGTCGCCCGACTGCTTGAGCCGTCGTTCCCAGGTTTCCAGATCTTCCAGCGCGGCCTGCCGGCTGCGATCGACCGTGACGCTGGCCGATTGCCGAGCGCTGGGGACCTGGGCCGCGACGGCGATGCGCCCGTTGGCGGCGTAGGCGAACTCGACTTGAACTTTGGTTCCTTTGGGCAGTCCCGGCGGCAGGTTTCGCACGACGCATTCGCCGAGCGGGATGCACTCATCGGGCCGGCGGCTTTCGCCCTCGACGATCGGCACGCGAACGCTCCGCTGGCCTTCTCGCTCGGTGACGAAGTTCTTCACCACCCGGTGCGGCAACTGCGTGTTCTTGGGAATGACCACGCAGTTAAACCGCAGCCGCGTGGCGACTTCGATTCCTGCAACGCCCAGGCTGTGCGAGTTGACGTTGATCAGCCGACCCGATGCCTTGGGCGACTGCATCAACATTCCCGCGTACAACGCCGCCCCATGCGCGACCGCCTCGTCGGGCGAGGCCGATCGATCCGGCGCCTTGCCCGTAAGGCCCTCGAGCATTTCGGCGACCTTCGGCATCCGTGTTGAGCCGCCGACCAAGAGGACGCGGTCGATATCGGACCAGGTCAGGCCCGCCTCGCGCACGACCTGCACCGTGGTGGACTCGGTGCGATAGAGCAGATCGGCCGTCGTTTCCTCGAACTGCTCGCGCTGGATCTCCAACTTCATCCGCAGGCCCGCGTAGGCACATGTAAGCACCGCCTTACGCCGCTGCGAGAGTGCGTGCTTCACCTCTTGCGCGTCGAGCCAGAGTTGGGCGGCGTCCTGCGGGTCGCTCCGCGGATCCAACCCGTGCGCAGCGCGGAAGAGCTCGGCGACATGCTCGACCAGCCGCTGGTCGAAATCCTTGCCTCCCAATTGGACGTCGCCGGCAGTGGCCAGGGCGCGGAACTCCTGGCCATCGGTTTCCAGTACGGTCACGTCGAAGGTGCCGCCCCCCAGGTCGTAAACGAGCATTCGCTCCCGCGCTGAGCCGCTCGCCTCCCCATCTTCCGCAAGATAGCCGTGTTGATGGCCGATCGCCAGGGCCGCGGCGGTCGGCTCATTGACAATGTCCAGCACTTCCAATCCCGCCAGCCGGCCGGCCTCCTGGGTGGCGCGGCGGCGCGCCTCGTCGAAGAACGCCGGAACGGTAATCACTACCCGCCGGATCGGGCCCAGCCGCGCCTCGGCGTCTCTTTTCAACTGTCGCAGGACGAAAGCGCTGAGCACCTCTGGCGGAACCCGATGGCCGCAGACGAGCCGATGGAAGTATGCTTCGCCAATGTCGCGTTTGAAGCAGTCGGCGTATTTCTCGGGCGCCATTACCGAGGCGCGCACCGCCTCACGGCCCACCAGCAGCTCGCCGCCGTCGCAAACGACGGCGCTGGGAGTCAGGCGGTCGCCGAGATTGTTGGGCAGCGTTTCCGGACGTCCTGACGCGTCGAGACAGGCAATCACCGAGAGGGTAGTCCCCAGGTCGATGCCGACGGCCGGTCCCTTACCTTCCCCACGAGAGAGTGTGCCCGACATGATTTCGTCCCGACGTCTTGGCTCAAAAGAGTATCGCGACGACAGCCCCGATAACCGCCGCGGCCGCCCACAGAGCAAGAATGGCTAAGAGGATCCGCAGAAGGGGCGGCGCGTCGAAGAAGCTGGACCGCTCATCAAAGTCGACCTCGTCGTCGATCGCACCCTCGCTGTGCGGCTCCGGCAGCGTCTCCTTCGGATCGGAGAGTTCGCGGATTGTGGCTGGCGATGCGTCGGTTTTGGGAAAGGGTCTCTTTCCGTCCGCCGCGGCCGGTTTGCTCGTCGCCATTATGCCGTCCCAACCCTTCTCCGTGGCCGCGTCCCGGTCGCCCAGAATGATGAACCGGATGTCCGGCCCCGACGCCGAAAGCCGAAGCACGTCTCCCGAGCGCAGCATCGCCGATGCCTCGGGGAGAAGTTCGCGCCGGTTAATAAACCACGGCCCGGCGCCCCGATTTTGAATCCACCATCCATTGTCGTCCAGCTCGATCTTAGCGCGTTGACGGCGGGCGTAGGGGTCCCCGCTGGGGGAAAACGCTACGTCGAACGTCGAATCATCGCCGATGGTCAGCGAATTTCGCATGAACTTCAGCGACTCGCGCTGGCGCGAGCCGGACAGAATCATCAGTTCGATCGCCATACGCCTTCAGTTGTGCGGCGCTCAATGTCGCGAAATTTGCACAACGCGCCATGCCCTCCGCTGGAACAGCGGCGTCACGGCAAACATAACCGGATTGTCTGAGTATACGAACAAACGGCGCCGAGCCGCAACGCTCGCCCCTCTCAAGGCTCGGAGCGAGTGCATGTCGTAGAAGATCGAGCCGTAGACGGAGCGGAGCAGCGCGACGTTGTCGTAGAGCGAGAAGTCCCGGTCCTCGCGGAGCGGCACGCGCCATTCGCCGCTGGCCACCCCAGAAGAACGTTCGCTGAGGAGTCATCCTGTGCCGGCACGATCGGCTTAGTGAGCACGACGTGCTCGTCGCCTCCCGCTAAGACGACGTACAACGGATCATCCCGCAAGGCTGCACGCCAGAACTCCTCATCGCCGCCTCGCTCGGAGCGCTCTAAGTGCGACGCCAGGCTTTCGACCACGTCTTCACCCAGCCCTACGAAGCGCTCCCGCAGCCCACGGCTCCGGCGCCACTGATCGCACCGCCGCAGCAGCTCGGCGGCTTGGCGCCCTCGATCTTTCCCACCCTCGCGGACGGATGGCGAGATTTCTTCACCCATGACCGAACATATCCGGAAGAACCCACTCTCGCAAGCGAAACGCCCACACAACCAGGGGGTGTTTCGCTCATGAAGATAACGAGGCGCCGCGTAAAAAGCAAACTGGGCCGCCAACTGCTATACTCGTTTTTCCTCCTGTTTCCTTCCTCGCCGCAAGCGCGCGGCTGGCGAATTCCTGCTCATACGGAGCATCGGCATGAAATCCCGGGTTTGGCGTTTCCTTGTCACGATCGCAGCCATCTCGCTTCTGGCGCCACACGCGGCTGCGGAGTCGCAGCGTCCGAACATTCTGTTTCTCTTCGCCGACGATTGGGGGCGTTTCGCCCAGGTGTACGCGGAGGTCGATGGACCGGGAACGGTCAACGACGCGGTGCGGACGCCGAATATCGATCGGCTCTCGCGACAGGGCGTGTTGTTCAGGAACGCGTTTGTGAACGCCCCCTCGTGTACGCCGTGCCGCAGCTCGCTATTGTCGGGACAACACTTTTGGCGCACCGGCAGGGGGGCGATCCTGCAAGGCGCCGCGTGGAACGAGGAGATCCCCGCGTATCCGCTGCTGCTCAAGGACGCGGGTTATCATCTCGGCGAGACGTACAAGGTCTGGAGTCCCGGCTCGCCCGTCGACGCGCCGTACGGCGCCGGCAAGCACGGCTATGAGAGGGCGGGCCGGCGATTCAACTCGTTTTCGCAGAGCACCACGAAGATGATCGCGGGCGGGCAATCGGTGGAAGAGGCGAAGCAGGTCCTGCTGGACGAGGTGCGGCAGAACTTCGCCGCCATGCTCGCCGATCGGGCCAAGGATGCGCCATTCTGCTACTGGTTCGGGCCGACCAACGTTCATCGCAAATGGGTGAAAGGCTCCGGCAAGTCAATCTGGGGCCTGGACCCCGATGCGCTAAAGGGGAAGATGCCGCCTTTCCTCCCCGACGTGCCGGAAGTGCGGCAGGACCTGACGGATTACTTCGGCGAGGTGATGGCGTTTGACGCCGCGGTCGGCGTGCTGCTGGAGGAGTTGGACGCCAGCGGCGAGCGCGAGAACACGCTCATCGCCGTCGCCGGCGACCACGGCGCCCCCGGCTTCCCACACGGAAAGTGCAACCTCTACGACTTCGGCACGCAGGTCTGTCTGGCGATCGCCGGACCCGGCGTGGAAGGAGGCCGCGTGGTGGACGACTTCACGATCCTCCCCGACCTGGCGCCGACATTCCTCGAGGCGGGCGGCGCCGAGATCCCCGACGTCATGACCGCCCGCAGTTTATGGCCGGTGTTGAAGTCGAAGAAAGAAGGACAGGTGGACCCGAGTCGCACGGCCGCGTTCATGGGTCGGGAGCGGCACGTGGCGATGGCGCGGGAAGGGCATCTCCCCTATCCGCAACGGGCGATTCGCACCGCGGAACATCTCTACATCGTCAACTTCCGTCCGGATCGCTATCCGCTGGGAGATCCGTACCGGCTGGACAGCGACAATCCGCCCACGGTGGAGGAGATGACGGAAAGCACGTTCGTCACGCTGCCCGATGAAGACGCGGGTCCCACGAAGGCGTGGCTGGTCAGCCGCCGCGACGATCCGCGATGGAAGCCGCTCTACGAGCAGGTTTACGGCAAGCGGCCGCGCGAGGAGTTGTACGACCTCAAAAGCGACCCCCACCAGATGCACAACGTCGCAAGCGATCCGAAATACGCCGCGGTGCGCGAGGAGTTGGAGCAGCGCCTGTTCACCGAACTCCGCACCACCGGCGACCCGCGCGTCATCAACGAAGGTAAATACTTCGAGACGCCGCCCCTGGCCGGAATACCGTCGGGCCCCGCCCGACCCAAGCGCAAGCGGTAAGCGCGCGTTGCAACGGAGCCGGATTCCTACACCACCCACCGCCGCCCGTCATCGTGCGTTAGCTCGACTTGCGGGCGGGGCTGAGCGGTGAGCAGTCGCCAGGCGATCGGCGTCGTATGCGTTTTCAAGGGCTGCGGATTGTCGACCGTCGAGACACCGGCCTCTTCGAGGCGGCCTTCGCGAAGGCGATACAGCTCCAGGCGCCACGGCTCCCGGTCGATCACGAGCAATTCCTCGACCCCCACGCGAGCGTAGAAGTCGAGTTTTTCCCGGCTGCGGTCGTGACGGCTCACGACTTCCACCGCCAGGTTCGGTCCGCCCAGCCAATGCGTGCCGCAATTCTCCGCGGGCGAGTCGTTCAGGAACACCGCGACGTCGGGCTCCCGATAGTTGTGCTCCCAGTTCTCCCGCCGGTCGCTCACGTTGACGCCCGGAAACACGCGGCCGAGCCCCGCTTCCTCGACGGCAACGAACAGATAATTGTTGATCCTGCCGACAAGCTCCTGATGCTCGTTGTTGGGCAAGGGCATGACCATGTAAACTCCGTCCCAGACCTCATCGTACTTGTCGGATCCGGCGGCGCGGCGCTCCGCGAGGAGGCGCCGTTCGACAAAAGGGTCTGCGACGAATGCCGGCATGGCGGTTGTCCCTCAGTCAAGTCTCAGCTGCCGTCATTCTTGCAGCACGGCGCCGGAGAAGCAATCCATTGTCGGCTTTCGCTCCGCGAAAGTACGTCCCCAGCGCGGAGCGAAAGCCGACAATGGGGCGCCAAGAAAAACCGAAGCCGCGACCGAGGGGAGCTGCGCCGCGCATGGCCCCGGCGACGCTCTCCCATCGGTTCGCGGCGAGTGATTGCTTGCCGCAGACGACTCACTCCACGGCGGCCGGTCGCGACGTGAGCATCAGCGGCGCCGGACCGGCGGCGGGATCGACGAATGGATTGGCGATCATGCCCGCGTTCGGGTCCGCCAGAAACGGGTTCTCGATCCACTTCCCGCGCGCCACGTTGGAGGCGGGGGTCGCGGGGGGCAGCTCTTCCTGCGGCGCCGCCGGCTCGACATCCTCCCCCTGCGGGAAGGCATGGAAATCGACCTCCGGCGTCTGCACGCAGCCCGGATACGCGTACGGGCTATAGCCGTACGAGCGCGGGACGGGGCAGTTATAATAGACCGGCGGATGCAAAGCGAAGTACGGCGGCACGGGCACGAGTCCCAACCCGTACATCGTGCCGCTGGCGCCAAACGCCGTCGGGCCCAGGCTGTTGAAGGGGCTGTGAGGCCAGTCGGCTCGGGCCAGGCCCGATGTTGCAAGCAGAATTCCCGTCGCGATCAGGCCTACGGATGCAGTCTTCATGGATGCTCGCCCTCAAGATGAGATGTGCCGCCTTCGACTCGTTCACCCCTGCTACTCTTCGAGACTAATCCGGGAAATGGAAAACGCAAGAGTTTTGTTGGCGGTGCTGGCGGCGGGGATCGTTACGCCGCCGGCCGCCGGCTCGCACGAGATTCCGCTGCAGGGAAGTTCGGTCATCCGCTTCTCCTCCGTGGAGGCGGGGGCGGAGGTGCTCCGGCGTGAGGATGAGTTCACGCGTACGCTCAGCCGGTTCGATTTGCAGTCGCGCTTGACGACGACAGGCGACGTCTCCTCCGAGGATCTCCGCCGATTCGCCGCCCGGCAGGTCGTTCCCTGGAGCGAATCCGAAATCGAGGAGATCGCGCCGCTGATCGCCTCGCTCCGCGAGCAACTGGATGACTTCCCGCCGCTATTCCCCGAAACGGTGCTGCTCATCAAAACCACGGGCAAGGAGGAGGGGGGCGCCGCCTACTGCCGGCAGAACGCGATTGTGCTTCCCGGCTCAATGCTGCGTCGGCCGGCGGAGTCGCTCAAGCGGCTGCTGGCCCATGAGCTGTTTCACGTCCTCAGCCGGCACAATCCCGAGCTCCGCGACCGGCTGTACGCGGTGGTCGGCTTTCGTCCGGCGGGATCGATTGAGCTGCCGGCATCGCTGGCCGATCGGAAGATCACGAACCCTGACGCGCCGGGCATCGAGCACTTCGTCGAGCTGCGGACCGACCGCGGCGTCATCGCGGCCACGCCAATTCTCTTCGCCTCGGTGGACGAGTATGATCCGGCGATCGGCGGCAGCTTCTTTGGCGTCATGCAGTTTCGCCTCATGCAGCTTCGGCGCGACGGCGAAAAATGGCGTCCTGCCCGAGACGCGCACGACGAGCCGATCCTTCTCGACCCGCGAGAGACGCCGGCCTACCTGGACGCCGTCGGCCGCAACACGGATTACATCATCCATCCGGAGGAAGTGCTCGCCGACAACTTCGCTCACCTCCTGCTCGGCGCCGAAGATTTAAAGACGCCCCGCATCGTGGAGGAGCTGCGAGCCGTGCTGATGCGAACGTCCTCGCGCTAGGCCGCACATCGTGAACAGCCCGCATAGGCCGAACAGAGGTTAAAAGGCGCCGCCGAGGGAGCGCCGCGGCCGATATTACCGAAGACGCGCGTTTGTTCGTCCTGCGCCTTCGGCGCCACGACTACGTATCGGCCGTGCAGATTCAGCCGCTCTTCTCGAACATCGCATCGCTGCTTCCCGGCGCCGCGCGCCCCGGCAAGCTCGCTGCCGTCCGGGTCGCCGGCGCCGGTGAGAATGCTCCGTCCGCGGATTCGCCGCACGAAGCGGACACGGAGGACTCGCTGGAAATTTCCGAGGAGGCCGAAGCTCTCATCGAAGGCGAACTTACGCCGGAGGAGCGGCAACAAGTCAAAGAGCTGCAGATTCGGGATCGGGAGGTCCGCGCTCACGAGCAGGCCCACCTCGCGGCCGCGGGACCGTACGCTCTCGGCGGTCCCACGTACGAACACGAAACCGGCCCCGACGGCAATCGCTACGCTGTGGGCGGCGAGGTTCAGATCGATACATCTCCGGTTCCCGACGATCCTGAGGCGACCATCGCCAAGGCCCGCGTCGTGCGGGCTGCGGCCCTGGCGCCGGCCAAGCCGTCTGCGCAGGATCAGGCGGTCGCCGCCGCGGCCGCGAAGATGGAGTCGGAAGCGCGGGCGGAGCTCATGAAGCAAGAGCAAGAGGAGCGCGCCGCCGAGGGAACCGAGGCGCCGCAACCTGGCGAGTTCGATGAACGATCGGCGATCGACGAGACGGGCCGGATCCTGGATATCGCGGTTTGATCGGCGCCGTCACAGCGCCTCCGTCAGCCGCTCGATCTTATCGTCCCAATGGGCGTGGTTAATGATCCACTCCCCGCCGAACTGGTACATCGTAAAGATGTAGACCAGCGGCTGCCGCTGGTAGTACGCCAGCGCATAGACCTTGTGCAGCCGCGGCGTGATCGTCTGCACCTTCACGACTTCAAAGCCGTCGTACTTCCCCCGCGATCCGT
>JAHWKS010000469.1 GCA_019347795.1 Planctomycetota bacterium
CCGACACGGCGCCATTCAAGCGGCGCAGGAACCGGACGCCCGTATCTTCGTCGCGCAGCCCGACGGCATGGGAAAGGATCATCTTGGAGTCGGCGTCGATGGCGAGCCACGTCCACGAATCGCCGCGGCCGTCATCGTAGCCCTTCGCTTGCGCGACGCGAGCCTTGCAACCGATGAAGTCCCATAGCTCGTCCAGTTCGACGGCGTTGCACCGGACGCCGCGCACGGCGCGGGCAAGGAAGGCGTCGCATCGCTCGCCCACTTCCAAAATCAGGTCGCAAATCGTGTCAGGCTTCATGCCGGTGATTCGCGACACAGCGCGGATCGCCATGCCTTCCAAGAGCAAGTTGAGAACGAGCGCGGCCCGGTCCAGGGGCGTCCGCATGTCGCCCAGCGGGCGATCTTCGCTGCTGGTGAACGTGGCGCCGCAGTCGCTACACTTCCACCGCTGGTTGCCCTTGCGGTCGCGGCCGTGCTTCGTGCGGTGTTCGTGGGGGCATGCGGGAGCGATCATCGGAACCAGCCTTTGCCGTTGCGGCCGGTTCGCTGTATGATTCCTGTTGCTTAGGCGGGAATCGGGCGGCCAGCCTGATTTTCGTTGACCCGGGGAGCGTTACCAGCGCTCCCCGGGATTTTCTTGCTGTCCATTTATTGTAGCAACAATAAGTCCTCCGTCAATGGGTTGACAGAGACTTTTTTCGTTCCTACAATAAGGCACATGGAGAATCAAATAGGCCGACCGCCGAAGCCCCCAGCAGAACGCCGGACCGCCGAACTTCGGATACGCCTGACGGAGGCCGAAAGGATTCTGCTGGACGACGTTGCTGGCGAAAAGACTTCTACTTGGGCTCGCGATTTGTTGATTCGGGCCGCCAAGAGGCAGAAATCCGCAGCGGAGAGAGGGGGAATCGAACCCAATCCGTAAGGACTCCCTACGGCAGCTTATAAGGCTGCTGCGCCGCCAAGACGCGAGCCGCTCTCCGGTTGGTGCGGCTCGCATGATGAAAAAATGCGTTCATAAACTATCAGACAGCGACAAATTTTACAAGGTTCGAGGGTGCGCCGTGCAAATCATCGCGTTTATCAACATGAAAGGCGGCGTCGGCAAGACGACTCTCGCAGTAAACGTTGCCTACGGATTGGCAAAGGTGTACCGCAAAAACGTTTTGATTGTTGACTGCGATCCGCAATTCAACGCCACGCAATACCTCATGGAGGACGAAGCTTATCTGAAGCACGTCAACGATAACAATAAGGGGACGCTTCGCGACATTTTTGTCCCTAGACGGCCCGGCCAAGTGAATACCGTTCAAGGCACCTCTCGGGCGATAAATAAATCCAAGATGGACCTTTCCCTTTGCACTTGCTCGATTTTTAAGGGAGGTCCCGGAAAGGGAAAGCTTGACCTGATTCCGTCCACCCTCGCGCTCATGGAACTCGACACCTCGCGCAGACAAACAGAATCCAAGCTAAACAACTATCTGCGAGAAAAGGCGGTTAACTACGACTACGTGCTCATCGACTGCCCTCCCACGATTTCCGTTTTTACTCACGCTGCGGTTCTCGCCAGCGACAAGTACATTGTTCCGATCAAGCCCGATCCGCTCTCAGTCATCGGACTTCCACTCTTGGAGCGAACACTAGAAGACTACTGCGAGGACGCTGGCATTGACACCACTTCGCCAGTAGGACTCGTTTTTACGCTCGTTCGAGGACCTACGCCCACGAAAATGCAAGAGGTTATGGACGAACTCAGGGAAGAGCGCGGAGGCGAAGTGTTTAGCACGTATTTGAGCCAAGCAACGGATGTTGCCAAGTCGGTCGAGGAACATCGGCCGATTTTTCTCTACAAACCGCGGTCGAAGACAGCAGGGCAGGTTCTCGACATCACTAAAGAGTTTTTGGAGCGAACATCAGGAGACTGAAGTTGGTAGAAGACCGAAAGCACCGCTCGCTAATGCAGTTCGTCAAGAAAATCCTGGACATTACCTCGTATCACTCCAAGGATGATCTTGTTGCGTTTCGTAGCGTCGCCTCGTCAGAATATCCTGCGGTTGTTCCGCTAATCGACGAATACATTCGATTGGCGAAGAGAGCAGACACCGAAGTTTCAGCCAAGGTAGCGAAGCCTGCCCGCAAAAGGGTTCCGACGGGGCAAATGCATTTGTTTGACTTGCTTCGGGATAAGAGACTGTTCTCTTCAAATGCAGAACTAGCCGAGTTTGCGGAGAAAATCCTCCCAAACATAAAGAGCAATCGCTTCGATAAGATGGCTCGCGGAGACATTGCGGCAAGGATAATCGAATACATCGAATCGAAAGATCGGCGCACTCGCGAGGAACTAGAGGCATCAATGCGGGAAGCAGTGGAGTCGCCGATATCCAAGCCGTCTGACAAAAAAAGTTTTGCATCAAAGTGGGAGGCGATCATCAAGGGGATCGAGCTTTGAGATGGCAAAAAGTCCAGCCGCTTCCGTGAACAGCGATTTCGATGGCGTGCTCGCGTTTCTCAAGTCCCACGGAATCATTTCTGAATCGCCTTCTGGGTCCCTGGTTGGTCTCGTTCGCAAGATGCATAGAGCGACCTACAGCTTGATTCTCTGGAAATTTCGGCTTAAGAGACTCCCGGATCACGGCAAGGTATTTGTCGAGGAAATCGCATCCGACGCCCTTCAGATACTCCCACAGTCGCTTATGGGATACGGAAAGACAACAAGCCTACTGACCCGGGGCGTTGTCGAGAATGCTATGCGGCACCTTTACTTTTTAGATCATCGAATCGAGTTCGAGCGAATGAATCGTGAGCAGAAGTGGTACTTGTCCGCCGAGGAGCTTTTTCAGTACCCAGCTTGGCATCCGATCTTTATTGACCTAGAGCCAAAATTCGACGCGGTGAATCGCCTAAAGACGCTTTACGGGAATCTGTCCGCAAGCGTCCACGGGCGAAGGGTTATGGACCTAGAAACTAGAACGGCTCTTAGCAAGATCACGTTTGAGGAATCAGCATTCAAGAAGCATGTTACGAATGCCGAAGCTTGCGCAGCGGGAGTAAATTTCATCCTCGCAGCACTGCACTCTCCCCAGTTCGATGGGTTTCAGCAAGAAGACAGGCAAATCATACTGTATTCGATGCCGCCCAAGGCTCGGAAGGCATTGCGCGGCCTTCACTAGCCCCGGGTCCCATATTGCATCCCCCCGGGCTAAGCCTCCCACTTATCCCCCCGCTTCCGAAACCCGCCCTTCGGATTCCGCAGTTCATTCCGCACGGCGTTCCGAAACGCCTGCGGCGATTGCATCGTCTCGTACCCCGCATCCAGCATCGCCACGGCCAGCTCAGTCGCGTTCATCGGCCGTTCGGCCAACGTCGCCCGCATGACCTCCCGCAGCGTCATACCCTGGAACGGGCTTTCTTCCACCTTCACGCCGATGCGGACGTAGACGGCCGGTTCTGTCTTGCGAGACTTCCGCAGGCGCCGCAATAGCCCGCGCTCCCGCAGCCGATAGATATGGTGGTCTACGGACCGCTTGCGCCACGCCCGGCCGCCGTCCAGGGCTTCCAGGGCCGTCATAATGTCCACGGTGGTAAACGGCCGGTCGGATGGAATCACGCGGTCGATGCACGCGCTGATTCGCTTGTGGGAGGATACTTCCTTGCCGAGTAGGTCTTGCTCTAGGGCCGCGATGCGGACGAGCGTTTCGTTGTATTCCTTGCGGGCCTGGTCGATGGCCTTGTCCCGCTTCTCTCGGGCGCGTTTGCGCAGTTCGATGAATTCATTCATGCTCCGATCTTATGCGCCGGGGCAATGCGCGGCTAAACTGTGTGGGTCTATCGGGACAGTACCATCCGGCGGGTTTCGCCGAGTGGTCGACGCCCGACGTAACGGTGATCAGCGGCGCCCAAAGCGACGTTTCCCCCGACGTGAAGGCCGCCTATCGCGCCGTCGGCAGCCGCGTCTTCCACACCGCGGAAGACGGCGCCGTGCGGATTACGCTTCGGTCGGATAGGCTGTTCGCGCAAACGTGGCGCGGCGAAACGAAGTAGACTGATGGCGAAACTTCCCTCGCATCCAGTAGTCCTAGAACATCCGCGACATGATGGACTTTCCTGCCTCGTCCGACGATCGAACCGAAGCGGCGACGATCATCTCCTCGCCGACGCTGTCATTCTGTGTCGCGGCGCCGGACGGCACGATTCACACCCCCTCGTCCGAAGACGCGGCCGGGCTGGAACTGCGCCCCGGCGCCCGGCTGCAGGAACGGTATGAGGTGCGGAGCGAACTCGGACGCGGCGGAATGGGGTTCGTTTATCTCGCCCGCGATCGCCGGCTCGATCGACTCGTGGCGATTAAAGTCGTCGCCCGCCGCGCGTCGTCGCCCGATGAACGGCTGGAGGACGCACTCGCGCACGAGGCGCGGATGGGGGCCGGACTGACGCACCCGGCCATCGCCGTGGTGTACGACTTCGGCTTTCATCAGGGCCGCGCGTTTACCGTCTTTGAGCACGTGGACGGCGACGGGCTGCGGGACGTGCTCGCTCGCCGAGGCCGCCTGCTGCTGGAGGAAGCGCGGCCGATTGTCGGCGCGATCGCCCGGGCGCTCGACTTCGCACATAGCCGGGGGATCGTGCATCGCGATCTCAAGCCGGAGAACGTGCGATCGTCGCGGCAGGGCCAGTACAAGATTCTCGACCTCGGCCTGGCTCAGGAGTTCCGCGGGCATCGCAACTGGGGGACGTTCGCGGGCACGCCAGCGTATGCTTCGCCCGAGCAGGCGGCGGGTTTGCCCTCCGACGGCCGGACCGATCAATACGCGCTGGCGGTGATGGCGTACGAGATGCTCGTGGGTCGCCGGCCGTTCGAGCACAAGCATCCGCTCGCGCTGTTGGATTTGCACCGCGCCGAGCCGCCTCCGCCGCCGGAGACGTTCGGCAGCGATTTGCCCGGCGCGGTCACCGCCTCGCTGCTGCGGGCTTTGAGCAAAGACGCCGGGGCCCGCTTCGCAAGCTGTGAAGAATTCGCCACGGCTCTGGGCGCCTTCGACCCTGCCCTCGACCGGCCCTATTCGCTCTCGGCCGCGGGCGTGACGGACCGGCGCAACTTCTACCTCTGCCACGCCGGCGAGAATTCTCCGGCGGGGCGGCAACTCGGCCAAGCGCTGGAGCGCCGCGGTTGGTCGTGTTGGCGGTACGAGGAAGACGCCCTGCCGGGGATCTCGTTCGTCACGCAAACCTCCGAGGCGATCCGGCAGTGCGACGCGGTGGTGCTGCTGATCTCGGCCTCTTCGATGATCTCGCCCGACGTAGGCCGGGAGGTGCACGAGGCGCATCATGCGAATCGCCCATTCCTGCCGGTGCTTCTCGGATT
>JAHWKS010000470.1 GCA_019347795.1 Planctomycetota bacterium
CCTCCAACTTCGCATAGGGAAACAAGTAGCTTTGGCCGGACGTCGCCACTTCGAAGACCTTTTTGCGATTGTTTTGAGAAACCTTTTTGATTTTCATAGTCGGCCCTCCTCCTCGAGTTCCGCGATCAACTTCAAGATTCGACTGTTCGCTTTTCCTTTCATGGGGACTCTGTTTTCAAGATCCCATTTCACGACGGGTTCGCCGTCCTTGTAGACGTGAACGTGCCTTGGCGGATGATCGCCGATCCACGTGACAAAAATGTAGTTGCCACGCCGAATCTTGCTCATCCGGAAATGTTACCACACAAGGTAACGGAAATCAAGATTGGCGGCGGAAGCTACTGCTCCGTCGGTTTTGCGTAGCCGGGGGCGGCGAGGAATTTCGCGGTTTGGGCGCCGTCTTCGACGTTCCAGATGCGGACTTCGCCGTCGAAGGCGCCGGTCGCCAGGCGTTTGGTCGGCGGGTGATAGGCGGCCGTGAGGACCCACTCCTCGTGGCCGCGGTAGTCGCGGACGTGCTTGCGGTCGTTCAGGTTGAACTGGCGGGCGCTTTTGTCGGCCGAGACGGCGAAGAGCTGGTCTTCGCCGGTTTCGAGCTTATAGGCCTCGGCGCCGAAGCCGGCCACGTCGGCGCTCTTCTTGCCGTCGGCGATCTTCCAGAGCATCACCTTGTTGTCGGCGCCGCTGGAGTAGACCTCCTCGCCGCTGGGATGAAACGCGACGCCTTTGACCGGCTGGTTGTGGTCGGAGAAGGTGATCAACAGCTCGCCCGACTTCGCGTCGAAGACCTTGGCGGTCTTATCGCGGCTGGCGGTGGCGAGCTTCGCGCCGTCGCCGCTCCAGGCCACGGCCATCACCCAATCGCTGTGGCTGGTGATCGTCAACTCCTCCTTGCCGCTCTCCACGTCGTACACCCGCACTATGCCGTCGGCGGCGCAGACGGCGAGCCGTTTGCCGTCGGGCGAAAACACCGCGTCGAAGGCGACGTCGGACATCGTGCCCAGCACCTTCACGAGCTCGCCGCTCTCGGCGTTGTAGAGCCGCACTTCGCCCCGCCGCCCCGGCGAACCGGACGCCGCCGCCAGCAGCTTTCCTTCCGGATGAAGATCGAGGCCGTAAGTGCGTTGATCGACGTTCTTGATCCGCCGCGCGAGTTGGCCCTCGCTCGTGCTCCAGACCGTGATCTCGTGGTATCCGCCGGCGAAAAGCTGCGAGCCGTCGGCCGAGAACTCCAGCGCCGTGATCGGCAGCGTCTGCGGATACGCCTCGGGCGGATCGGGATGCACCGGCGGCGGGACGATGGACGCCAAATCGGCCCCCGGATCCTCAGCATCATATTCGGCGCCTTGCTCTATCCACTTGCGGATGATGGTTACGTGTTCTTCAGGGAGCGGCTCGCCCTCCAGCGGCATTCGTTCGCCTTCGTCTTCGCTGGTGATGCGGCGGTACAGCTCGCTGTCGTCGAGATCGCCGGCGGTGAACGGCGCCAGACCGGTATCGCCGCCCTGCGAAAGCCGCTCGAAAGAGTCGATTCGATAGCTTCCCTCGGCCTTCTTTGAGCCGTGGCACGCCAGGCAATTGGAAAGCAGAATCGGCGCCACATCCGCGCGGAACGAGACGGCGTCTTCGGCGAAGCCGTTCGACGCGCACAGGAGGCACATAATCGCAGCGATAACAGATCTTCGCATAGAGGAGATGCTCGTATGTAAGCGTGGCTCGCATGTGACTTCGTTTAACCGCGTGCCCAACGGGCCGCGCGAGGAGCGCCCATTGCTCGACTTCGCGCGGCCCGTTGGGCACGCGGTTAAACCAGTGGCTCAATGCTGGAATAAAAACTCGTGCGTATTTAAGATCGCCCAGCACACGTCGTCCAGCGCCTCGATGCGGTTGTCGGGTTTGGCGGCGACGTGGGAGAGGCTGGCCTCGAGCTCGCCCTCGCTCGGCTCGCGACAGAGGGCGGCGAGGTAGAGCGTGCGGATGACCTCGTCGTCGGGCTTGTTCTCGCTGATCAGCCGGCGGAAGCGGTTGTTCGCGTCGCGGAGCTTGCCGTGCACGAGCGGACCGTTGAACAGTTGCAGCGCCTGGCCGAGGTTCGAGTCGTCGCTCCGCTCGCACTCGCACACCGTCTGCCGCTCGGGCTGGCCGAAGACTTTGAGGAACTCATTATCGGCCAGGTCGGGCGAGGGAAGCTGCGTCGCCTTGACGCTCGCCGGGAGCGAGCCGAATTTCTCCGCCACTCCGGTGACGTGGCAGATCGCGTCCAGAAGCTGCTCGGCCGAGAGCAGCCGCGGCTGATAGTGCGAGAAGAACTTCTTGTCCTCGTCGTTGAACTCGTTCGGCCGAGAGCTGGCCTGGTACGTGCGGCTGTTGAGGATCGTGCGGAGCAGATGCTTGCGGTCGAACCGATACTCCGCAAAATCCTTAGCCAGCGCGTCCAAGAGCGCCGCATTGGAGGGCGGATTCGAGTCGCGAAAGTCATCCGGCGGATCGACGATGCCGCGGCCGAAGAGGTGCGCCCAGATGCGGTTCGCCTCGACGCGGGCGAAGAAGGGATTGTCCTTCTCGGTCAGCCAGTGGGCGAAGGGGTCGCGGCGATCGGCGTCGGCGGGAACGTCCATCTCGCCCGCCTCCGGCGCCCAGGGCTTCATCGTCTCGCCCGTTCGCGGTTGCGTGATCTCGCCGGAGCGTGCGGCGTAGACGAACATTTCATCGGGTCGCGAGGCTGACTTTCGCTGGACGCGGTTGAAGAAGGCCGCCATCCCGTAGTAGTTATCCTGCGTCCAGCGCTCGAAGGGATGATTGTGGCACTTGGCGCACTGCAACCGCGCGCCTAGGAACACCTGGGCGATGCTCTCAACCGTGTCGTTCACGTCGGTGGCGGTGCGATAGAAGTTGGCCGCCGGATTGACGTGCGTGCTCCCCGAGGCGGTCAGCACCTCGCGGGCGAACTCGTCATAAGGGGCGTTCTCCTGGAACGATCGCAAGAGCCACTGGTGATACTTGTGCACGCCCGCGTCGCCGACCGCCTTCTTCGTCATCCGCAACAGGTCCCCCCACTTCAGCGCCCAGAAGCGGGCATACTCCGGCCGCTCCAGGAGGCCGTCGATCAGCTTGCTGCGCTTGTCGGGGGCCGAATCGGAGAGAAACGCCTGTGTTTCTTCAATCGTGGGCAGAACGCCGATCGTGTCGAGGTAGACGCGGCGGATGAACTCCTCATCGGCGCACAACTCCGACGGCAGGAATTTGAGCTGCTTGAGCTTCGCGTAAACGTGGTCGTCGATGTAGTTGTTCGACGGCGGATCGCTCCAGGCGAAGCCTTCGATGTCGCGGACGAAGGTGACGTAGACCGACTCGATGAACTCCATATACCGGACCATGATCGCCGCCTCGCCGCGGTCCTTGCCGGTCACCAGTCCGCCGACCGCAACCTCCGCCACCTGCTCATCGCTGCTGGAGTAGACCGCCAGCGGCGTCACGTCCCGCACCGAGCCATCGGAGAAATGCGCCAGCACGCATAGCTGTTGCTGGTTTGCGTCTTTTGTGGCGTCGTCGATCTTATAAACCCGCCCCGAGCCCGGGAACACCTCGATCCGCACGCACTTCGGGGCCTCGGGGGGATCAAGCCGGCAGCCTTCGGCGATCCAATCGCGCAGCAGCGTGAATGCCGGATCGCCCTTCGTGAGCTTCAAACCGCCGCCGTGCGGGACCTTCATCATCGGCTTGAGGAGCAGCAGGCTGGAGTCCGGATCGTGCACGTTGGTTCGCCGGCCGTACTCCTCGCGGATGAGCGTGAACTTGTCCAACTCCGGATCGAACGCGCGAAGCGACATTCGGAAGCCTCCCTTGCCGCTGGGTGAGCCGTGACAGGCGCCGGCATTGCATCCCTGCTTCGTGATGGCCGCCAGCGCGCCGTGATAGAACGAAACCGGCGCCGGCCGGCTGTAGTTCTCCACCTCGACCGCCACCGTCGTCGTCAGGCCGCCGACCTCCACCGCGATCTCGGCTTTGCCGTCGCCGCGCGGCAGCACGACGCCATTCTCCACAACCGCGACGCCGGGATCGCTCGAGGCGAAGCTCGCGCTTCGCGTCGCATCCGCCTGCCGATCATCGGCGTAATTCGTGGTGATGACCAGTTGCATCTGCTCTCGCGGACCATCAAAGCGGACAGCCGGCGGGAAGACGTCAATCGTGGCGGGCGCCGGCCGATCCTCCGCGGAGGCGACGGACGCGAAGGCAATTGTTATCCCCACGAACAGAAGGGGGAGTCGAGTTCTGAGCATCCTCGCAGAGATCGGCATCATTCCACCTTCAGTTTCACGGTCATGGCGACTTTCAAGCCCCGGGCGCCGTGCTCCCCGAAGGCGAGAATCTGGAAGGGATGCTCGCCCGCAGGCAGGTCCTTCCCGGCGACGGTGATTTCCAGTCGCTCGTCCTGGTCCTTGCCTTCCTTCTTCAGGGCGGCCGTCGCGTCGGCGGGCAGCCCTTCCACCAGCACAATCGGGTCTTGCTTGTAGTCTTTGTTCTTGCGCTCCAGGGTGAGAGCAAACTTGGCTTCCCGCTTCTCGCGATCAAATACGACAGTTTCCTCCGTCGCCGTGAGGGCGAAGAACGGCGCCGGCGGCGATCCGACGGCGGCGTGGATCGCGCCGTCCATCCACGACGGCACGGACGGCAACTCGGGCCGCTTGGTCTTGAGCAGCGCCGCGGTGCTCAGCTCCGCGCGGGCCTCGCCTTCGATGGCCTCTCCGACGATCCGCAGCGTGAGCAGCTCGCCTTCCTGCACGTCCGGCGGGACCAGCACCAGAAGCCGCGTTTCTTTCCCGCCCGCGGGAATCGTGTCCTGGCGAAGCTGAAAGCCCTCGCGCGGCGTGGCCAGCGAAAGGCGGATCGGCCCGTTGTAGCCCTGTCGGTCGGCCTGCACGTCGAGCGCGAAGGCGCCATCGGCGTTGGTAAGGAACTTGTGCTGGACGTTTTTGTCGTTCTTCAGCGCGAGCGAGAATCGCGGCTGCTCCGGCTCGACCTCGACGCGATAGGCAAAGCTCGTTCCGCCGGCGCCGAGCAATTCGGCGACCGTCAGCCGATAGACGCCGTCGGCCGGAGCGGAAAACGTCAGCGTCTCGACATGATTGCCGGCGCCCGCTTCCGCCAGGCTGGCGACTTTCTCGTCAAAGACGCGGAGGAACAGATACGCCGGCGAGCCAAGCGTGCGGCTCAGGCCGCGGATGATCAGTTTCTCCCCCTTCTTCACGGCGAAGCGGAAGTGATCGACGTCTCCCGGCTGCTGGAACTGCCCATTGAACGCCGCCGGCAAGTCAACCTCCGGAGCGGCTGGGGGATCGTCGTTCGGCTCGGCCTCCAT
>JAHWKS010000471.1 GCA_019347795.1 Planctomycetota bacterium
GTGCCCGGGTTCGTCGTCGGCGCCGGGAAAGTTGAGCGGGAAGAACTGCTTGTCAATCGCCGACGAGATGACAACCGACTTCGCCCGATCGTCGCCGCCGGGGGCGAAGTCGAAGCCGAAGTCGGAGACGTCCGTGGCCGTGGTGAACCGCGAGCCCGGATCCACGAGCAACAGCGGCGAAAAGTCGATTGCGCGGTTGGCGAGGTTCGTATCGCGGCCGCCGCCGGAGATGGTGGCCGTCACGAGGCCGCTCGCCTGCGGATGCGAGTTCAAGGCCGCGACCAACTGCGCCGCCGTCGTGCCCCGCGCGCTGGGATCGTCCAGATCGGCCGAGAGCAGCGTGACGGTGATCGTGCGACCGGTGACGGAGATCTGCGGGACGTAGGAAGCCGCAATATCCGGATCGGCGCCGGCCGGCAGCAGAGCGCGCTCCACTTCCACGGCCACCTCGCTTCCTTCCGCCACGCTCATGTCGGGCGTCAGGAGGATCTCCACCTGATGGTTGGTGTTGAAGTCGGACTCGACTCCGATCGAGGCGTTCACCGTCACCGGCGGCGCCGGCAGGACCTCGCTCGTTCCGATCCGCAGGCGATACGTGCCGGGGCCGGTGGCAAGCTGGTCCAGCGGCAGCGGGTCGCCGTTGGGGTCCAGGAAGGTCAGGACCGCCTTGTCGGTCGCGGGGTCATAGTCGATCCGCGACGGATTGAACACGGTCTCCTCGGAGTCGCCCGCGGGGCCGCCGTCTTCGTTGGTGAGCGTGTCGTTGGTGTAGATCAGCCGATAGAACTGCGGATCGACGACCGTCGCCGCCGGATTCGGGTCGCCGAGGGTTCCCGAGACGGCCGTCGGGTGTAAATCGTCGTCGTTGAAGTACACCTCGATTTGATTGCGCGCCTGCGAGAGCGTTCCGTCCACTGCCCGATCGATGGGCTGCGGCACGACCGCCACCACCTGCGCCCCGAGGTTCAGCTTGAAATCGAACGGCACCTCGACCCGGCTGGCGTCCGGGTCGAAGGGATCATTGTCGGTGTTGACCAGCTCCACGTCCCCCGCGCCGATCTCGACGCGGTACTCGCCGTCGGCCAGCGTGTCGGCGAAGCGCACCACCACTTCATTGGGCATTTCGCCGATGCCGACAAAGCCCAGCGTGATCGGGTCCAGAACTTCCGGGCCGTCGGGAATCTCCGGGGGAAGCACGCGCGAAATGGTGATCGCCGCCAGCGAGGCGGGGTCAATCACCTGCCCGTCGTCAAAGCGGAACACCAGATCGCGGGGAGCGACGTGCTCCACCGCATTGTCCCTCAGCAGCGAGCCGTTGCTGCTTTGGACCGCCACCAGCTCGGGCCCGACCGCCAGCAGCCGCCGCTCTTCCAGCGTCTCCAGGCGCATCGCCCGGTTATCGCGGCGAAGCATCGGCCGGCGCACGGGAGCGCGGCGCGAGGACTTGCGGAGGGACTTTTTCTTACGAAAACGACGAAGGGCCATGAACGAAACCTCGATCGTGCTTGCCTTTTACAAGGTCCGCGTTTTCAGGAGCAGATGGGGCGAACCGCCGGTGCCGGCGGTGAACGTAACTGCTTGAAAAACGAGAGGTTGCAAAAAGCGCCAGCGACTAATAGTTGTCGATGTGTAGTAACGGACCGGCGGCGGAAAGTTAAGACGGGGGCGTGGCTCCCAAGTTCCCCATGCTACCCATTTTACTTAGCCGTTTCGCGTTTGCTAGAAGTTTCGGCAAACGTGCTGTGACTAGAAGGGCCGGGTACGATCGGAAGCCGCGCATGCCGCGCAACCTCTCGCCGCCGAACGACTTAACGCAGCGGAAGCGATTCAAGCGCCTCCACGTCCCGCAGATTAAGACTGAGAAGGACCGGTCCAGCCTCGGGCGCGGGGGGTGCGTTCGACAAGATTAGACGCTGTCGCCCTTTTATTTGTTCCCACTCCGCCTGCATTTTGCGAGCCGCACGCCCAGCCGGTCGCAGTCGTCGGCGCCGGCTGCATTTCCTGGAAGATGCGGCGCACTCCCTGTCCTATAGTTTTGGAGGCGCCGCCCGGGACTCGAAAGGCGGGGCCGGCTGCTTCCTTCTGTCGTAAAGCATGTTGCGCCTCGCGATGTTTTGGTTGTTTTTCCTTGCCGTTGCCGGGGGGAACGTCTACCTGGGGTATATCACATACCGATTGCTTCGCCGGGATCGCACTACCGACCGTGGCGGCGATGCCGCTTCCACCTCCGATCAGTCGCCCGCCTAGGAGTCGGCGGCAAACATCCCTGATTCCCCTTCGCGTCCTTCAGCCCTTTGACCAAAGTGATTGAAGCACCAGAATCTCCCGCGTCGGCCGGTCCCGCATCGCAGCTTCCGTCCGGCCGGGAGGCGGCTCTCGCCCAGTTCCGCCGCGCCCGGGGCGCCGACGAGTCGCCGCAGGCTTACCTTGCTGAAGCGGCCCGCCTTGCGGCGGAAGCTTTGGAAGTCGAGTTCTTGGGAGTGGCGCAGATATCAGGCGGCGACGGTGGGCTTTCGCTCTATTGGACGCGAGCGGACGGCGACCCGAATGCCGCCGACGCGAAGGAGCTGACGTTCGACCCCAACGCTTCGGCCTGGGCCTTCGCTCTCGACGACCGCCAGACGCTGGTGATCGCCGATTTGGATCGCGAGGCCCGCTTCTACGACGCCACGCTGCACGAAGCCGACGTCGCTTCGGGAGTGGTTTGCCCGATTTTCAATGGCGACGAATCCGTAGCCGCCGTGGGCGTATTCAGCTCTCAGCCACGGCAATTCACGGACGAAGAGCGGGAGTTCCTGGCCTCGCTCATGAAGCGTGCCGCCGCAGGACTGACGCCCCTCGAAAAGGATCTCGGCGAGTTGGTTGTCAGGCTCTCGCCGGCGGGCGCCATTCAGGAGATCAACGATGCGTGCCGCCACGCCACCGGCTTCGAACTGAGCGACGTCGAGGGAAAACGGCTCTGGGAATCGCTGTTCCCCGAAGACCAGGCGCCGATTGTTCAAGAGGCGTTTGACGAGCTGCGGCAAGGCGAGGCGTCGATCCGGATCGAATGCCCGCTACGGACCCGCGACGGAGGCTCGCGGACGGTGGCGTGGAGCTTCACGATCATCCAGCGCGAAGACGGCCGCCTGCAAGCGGTCGTCGGCAAGGGAGTCGAGCCGTCGCCGGAGCCGGAAACAGCGGCGCCGCAATCCGAGGAGGCGCCCGTCGCGGATTCGGAGGAGGCCCAGGCCACGCTGAGCGAGCTGGAAGGCCATCTTCGGGAAGGCCGGCTTCCGCCGCCGGAATTGCTCGAGCAGTTGATCGACATCCAAAGGGGCGGACAGCAGAAGTACACGGAGAAACGGACGCGGGCGCGGCGTCTGTTCCCCTACGTGCAGCGCGTCGCGGCCTGGGCAGGAGGGCGGCTCCCCAGGCCTCGCGACTTCCTGGAAGTGCAGTGCCGCGACATCTCCGCCACCGGCTTCTCCTTCTTCGTGGAGCGCCGGCCGAGATACGACCGGATCGTCGTCGCTTTCGGCCCGGATGAAAACCCGGTGCACGTAGTCGCGGAAGTTCGCCACGTCACGCCCCACGAGCCCACGGGGGACGCGCAGTTCATCGTCGGCTGCGAGTTTCTCGCCCGCGTACAGTACTGAGCCGTCACTTCACGGTCGGGGCTTCACCGCCGTGATCAGAAACGTGGGGTTGAGGGCCTCAAAGCGCATCCGCTCGAGTTGATGGACGCCGCGGGATACTTGCACCATCCGCACGCCGGCGTCTCCCGAGGCGCGGCCGCGTCTACTTCACCAGCCGCGAAGGCGTAATGCTGGTCCTCAAGCACGGCCCGCAACTCGAAGTGCTCGCCACGAACCGCCTGGACGAAGGCATCGACGCCTCCTCTGCGATCGTCGGCAAGCAGATGTTCTTAAGAGGAGAAAGGCATTTGTACTGCATCGAAGAGAAGGCCCCGAGCGCGGAGTAGTCGTCATGCAACTTCAACCGGGAAGATGGTATGCAGCTTTGTCGAAACGTATTCGCCTGCACGCCGTTGTTTGATCGTCGTCCAACGGCGATGTACAATTCCTGCTGGATTTGGAGCACGCCAAAATGTCCAACCAGCATTCTGAAACCAATTGGCTCCGATTGTTAAAGACGGGCGACGACGGCGCAGCGCGGCTGTTATGGGAGCGATACGTCCGACGGCTGACCGGGTTGGCGCGGAGGAAGATAGTCTCTGGACCATGCCGCATGGCGGACGAGGAAGATGTTGCGCTGAGTGCGTTCCATAGTTTTTGTCGTGGAGCGGCCGCCGAACGTTTCGATCAACTAGAAGACCGTAGCGATTTGTGGCAAGTGCTGGCCATGATCACGACGCGAAAGGCGCTTCGCCAGTTGCAGCGAGAGCGCGCACAGAAACGAGGCGGCGGCGAAGTCCGCGGGGAGTCGGCGTTTCGCGGTCCAGGCGAGTCAAGCGGCTGTGGCGCCATCCAGGAGGTACCCGACGGCAGTCCCAGTCCCGAGTACATGGCTATTGTCGACGAAGAATTTCAACGACTTTTGGACTTGCTGCCAGACCAAACGCTTCGCGACGTCGTAGTGGCAAAGCTCGCCGGATACACCAATGCAGAAATCGCCGAGCGTCAGGAACGTCATGTCCGAGGCGTTGAGCGCAAACTCCAGCTCATTCGGAAACACTGGCTCGCGGCGAGCGAGTCACAATACCACTTAACGACTCCGTGGAAATCTTCATAGGACCGATTCCGTGATTGATTCCCTCGCAGAAATCGCGGTAGACGATCTAGGTCGCATCGACCGCATCGTCGATCAGTTCGAAGACGCGTGGCGGGAGGGAAAGCGGCCCCGGATCGACGAATACCAGGCGCAGGCGCGCGACCGTTCCGAAGCTGCGCAGCGGAGCCTGCTGCTAGAGTTGGCGATTATCGACCTTGCCCGCCGTTGGAGTGCGCATGATTCGTTGGAGCATGTGGACCTGCGGCCCGAAGATACGAAAGACCCACTTCCGCCTCGGCCCACCGTCGAGGATTACGTAGCCGTCTATCCCCTCTTGGCGAGCGGCGACATCCGCGAACTGATCGTCGAGGAATACCGCGCCCGACGCAGGGCCGGCGAACGGCTTTCCCACGAAGAATTTGGGCGGCGATTCTCACGGCTCGCCACAACGCTTTTGTCCGAATTGGAGAGGGCGGACCGCGAATGGGATGCCGCTGCCGATCAACAGCGCGCCGGAGATACGAATCGAACCGGCGAAACCGTGCGAACAGCCGGTGGCGAGACGCGGAGCGGCGATTCTGGTTGGTTTGGAGACTATGAAATCCTCGAAGAAATCGCCCACGGCGGAATG
>JAHWKS010000472.1 GCA_019347795.1 Planctomycetota bacterium
CATCAAGGCCTCGAGCTGGACGCCGGACATCTTCCGAAACGAGGATTTTTACCTGGCGACTTCCTGGCTGGGAGGCGCCTGGAAGGCGATGCCCGCGGACCTGTCTCACGACCGGCTGGGAAAGCGGGTCCTCGATCTGCTGGACGACATGGCTAACTGGGGCCAGAAGAAGTACGTGCTGGGCGAGGTCGATGTGTTCAAGATCGACCACACCCACGAGCTGTACGGCCACATGAACGTCAACTATGTGCGATTGGACCGCCTGCCGCGCTTTGACGAAGGTTGGACGCCGCTGTTGAACGCACTTCGCGACGGCCAGTTCTTCGTCACCACCGGAGAAGTGCTGATCCCCGACTTCACCGTCGGCGGCAAATCCAGCGGCGGCAACTACTCCTTCGCCGAGGGCGACCAGCCCGAGTTGACGGCTGAACTGACATGGACCTTCCCGCTCTCGTTTGCAGAAGTCATCTCCGGCGACGGGCAGCAAGTTTATCGCGAGCGAATCAACCTCGCCGACACCGCCCCCTTCGGCCGCCGCACCCTCACCCTGAATCCCAACCTCCGCGCCCGCCGCTGGGTCCGCCTGGAAGCCTGGGACATCGCCACCAACGGCGCCTTCACCCAACCGGTCTGGCTAACCGAATGACGCGCCAAGGATGGAGACCCCGATTCAAGACATCATGTCTTATCGGTTCCCGACACCTTTCCGTGTTCCCAAAAAAACTAGAATGGGAAGATGAAACCACCGCTTACGCGATCCTCGAGCGGCACTACAAGAAACTGGGCGTGCCAGTGCCCGAGGAAACGGAAAAAGCTCACGAGTTCTGTTTACGTGCGTTGGCTGATTGTGAGTAGACGACGAAGTGAGAAAGGACAATTTTAACTATGTGGGCCACGCCTTTCGAAAAGCTGCTTTGGAATCTCAACGGCGAAATGCCACAGAGTCTGCCCGAATTTTTGCCGAAAGATGTAGCTTATCAGCGACTAAAAAAAATGACAGGCGAAGATTTCGGTTACGACGCCAATGCCTGGCGAGAATGGGGAAGAGCCAACGCAAAGTTTCTCCACCTGCCGAAGATCCAACAATAGGACAATAAAGTGTTCCGGCCCGACGGACTGAACGCGTTGCTGAATCTGTCCATTCGGCTTGCCGATGAACCGATTCTTCGAGCCGGCGGACCTTCGTTTTCGGGCTCTTCCGTTTCTGGGTGCGGGGGCCTGAGAATTGGCGTTTTTCTGGGGCGGGCTTGAGTCTATGCTGATGGCGCCGTTCTGGCAATTCGGAAGCCGTTGTTCAAGGAGGATTCGCCATGGTCGCTGTCGAGGTGCTGCTGGATGTTCCGCAAGGGGTCGAGATTCGCGGTTACGAACGCATCGAGGAAGGTCACGCCTTTGAGGTGAGTTGGGAGTTGCCCGAGTCGTGCACCTGTCAGAAATGTGGCCGTAGCGGGGTTGCCCGCATCGAGTACGCAAGCAAAGTCCAGGTCATTCGCGACTTGGAGGTGTGGGGCAGCCCTTTGAAGGTGTTGAAGTCGGGTCTATTTTGCCTGCCTTCTTGTTTTGAGCACGCGGTGCGTTGAAACGTGGGGCTTGCGTTTGTTGGATGTGCGTTTGGGCCGCGGTTTCTTCGGGCCGCGGGTTGTCTTTTTTATGCGGTGCATGTCGACATGTTTCGCCGCGCTCTTCAAGGCCGAGGCGATGGCGCGCGGGGATGCGGAGCCGAACTTGTCGGTCCAGTCTTCCGGCGAAGCGAAAATGTCCAACGCCCGCCAATCGCTGAAGACCAACTCCGTCAGGTAGTAGTCCGAGACGTCGTCGGCCGCCTGCTGGCCGTGCTCGGCAGCCAACGCCGTGCGCACCACGCGAAGCGCGTTGTACGCCAGCAGCGAAAGTCAGAAGGCCATCAAGGCCGCGCCGGGATGCGCCAGCGTTTTAATCTCGCCTTCGAACACCCGATTCAACTCAAAGAGAAGCCAAAGGGGACGCAGCTCTTTTCAGAAGCCAAAGGTAACACCTTTAGTTTTCTCGCTATCTGGAGTGGTCGAGGAGTCGGCGCTTTCGGGAGGAGGGACCACGGATGGCAAAGCCGGCCCACGGATGGTTTCCTGGAGGCGTGGATTCACGAATCATCATCCGTGGGCCGGCCTTGCCATCCGTGGTCCTTCTCCGGGCCTGTCCAAGGGGCTCCCGTGGCCGCGGGTTCTTGTCCATCCGCGGCGCCCACGGACCCGTACGGAAAGCGCGGCGAGCTGACAGAAAGATTGATGACAGAAAGATGAACGCGTTGCTGCGTTCGGATATTCCGCTTGGACGCCGCATACGTGGTTCGCCTGGCGGCAAGGGCGTTCACAGGGTGTAGGGCCACACCGGCAGGGTGTTGAGAAAGTCCGGATGCACGCCTTTGAGCCAGATGTAGTCGTCGGTGATGCGGACCGGGGCGACCATTCTCGATGCGATCAAGCCATAGATGGCGCCGACGATGAAGAGCACGAAGGCGCCGAACAGCGTCAGCGGACCGACGGCGTCGTTGCGATTCAGGAGACCGACTCCGGCGATGAACATGCCGATCGACGCCAGCACCGCCGTCCAGCCGATGAGCATCGCCCGGCGCCGCTTGCCGAACCATCGGTCGCTCAAGCCGAGGTAGATGGTCGCCCGCTTGCTCAGCACAATCGCCAGGATGGCGTACACCAGGAGATTGATGAGCAGGGCGACGAACACCGCCGGATGATGCCAGGTCAACTTTCGCGTCAAGGTGCGTTTGATCGGCTCATTGCTCTTGACGCAACGCGGGGGGAGCGGGGCCAACTTGTGCATTACCAGCAGCCGCCCCTTCCGCCATAACCCACCCTGCTCCTCCAGCCCCGGCTGATAGCTCGGACCGGAAACCTGGGGCGCCTGGTACGGGTTGTCCTGGAACGGAGTTTCGAGCGTTGACATAAGCGGCGCCGCGTAAAAGTCTCGCGTGCAGAGAACAGAAATTGTAGGGCGGCTTCGCAAGAAGAGGATTCCCGGTGAGTGGGCCGCGGGGAAAAATTTCTCCCCCGGGGACTTGACGGGGAAGTGATTATGTGTACACTTACCTGAGATGTCCGGTGGACGGTCACCGCCGAGCCGGGCGGTCCTGGGAAACACAGGATTCCCGGCTTGCAGAAACACGAGCGGCGAGGAATCGCCGCGGCAGCGGCCGGGATCGACCGCGGAGTACGCGGCGAAACGCAGAGGAGAATGTCACGAAATGGTCCCGAGCGAAGGCGTTGCCGATCAAAGCCGCCCAGCGATTAAGGAGGGCGCAAAATTGCGCCCTCCTGGGAGTCGCCGCGGATTGCTTGTCATCCGCGCGATGCCAGGTTTTACTCCTCCCCCCAAAGGAAAGGTAGCGCAACTTTGCGCTACCTTGCTGCCGGGGGGCAGGCTCGTCAACGTAAAAAAATGGTCGAAGTCCGCCTCTTCGGAAGCGGACCAAGGACAGTGGATCTTCAGGCCATTATCAGCCGTCCCCTACGACCCTCATCTGCTCATCGGCTCGGCCGTAGCGAGATCGTACGGCTGGCGAAGACGCGTGTTGTCGGTCAACGGTGAAGCAACCTCATGAAACGCTCGGTTCTGTTGGCGGTCTTGTGTTTGTGGATGACGGCGGCGTTTGCCGCGGCGGAGACGCCTCCGTTGGAAATCGGCTCGCGGCTGGAGTTGTTCGTCGATCATTATCTGATTGAGCGGCTCGACGGCCAGGCGCGGCTGGAGCTGCAAAACCCGCAGCTCGTGCCGGGGCCCGACGACGCCCCGCCTCAGGAGATCTGGGCGAGTGTCATCAAGGATGGATCGCTCTATCGCATGTATGTTCGCGGCCGGAAGGATCCGCGGGTCAGTTGGCGAACGCACAGCCTGGAAGAGCATTATTTAAATCACGTCCTGTTGTACTTCGAGAGCGACGACGGCGTCCATTGGACGGCGCCCGATCTGGGTCTTTACGATGTGCCGCGCTATCCCGCTGGCAATGTGATCATGGCGGATGAGTTCGGCGTCGAGCAAACTTTCGCCGCGTTCCTCGACAATCGCCCAGGCATCGAGCCGAGCGAGCGCTTCAAGGGGATCGGCGGCAAGCACTATCCCGACCGCGTCCGGAAGGAGCTGGAAGCAAAATACGGCCCTCACGGATTACGCGCGTATGCATCGGCGGACGGCATCCATTGGCGGCCTCTGCAAAAGGCGCCGGTCATTCCCGGCGACTGGGGCAACCTCGACTCGCAGAACGTCGCCTTCTGGTCGGAGGCCGAAGAGCAGTACGTCTGTTATTTTCGCGTCAGCCGCGGATGACGGCGCTCGATTGCTCGCACCACGAGCAGGAACTTCCTGGATTGGATGGATCCGGTCGAAGTCGAGATCAACCTGCCGGACGAGCATCTTTATACCAGCGGCGCCCATCCGTACTTTCGGGCGCCGCACATTTACATCGCCACGCCGACGCGGTTCATGCCTCGCCGGGGATCGACCACCGACGTGGTCCTGGCTACCAGCCGCGACGGGGTGCGCTTCGACCGCACAATCAAAGACGCGTTCATCCGTCCCGGACTCGATCCCAAGAACTGGGGCAATCGGGCCAACTACACGGCGTACCAGATCGTCCCCACCTCGCTCCGAGAGATGTCGATCTATATGCAAGGCGGTCGGCGCTACGCGCTCCGAACCGACGGATTTGTTTCCGTCAACGCGCCTTATGAAGGGGGCGAGATGACAACCAGGCCGTTGATCTTCGCCGGCAGCCGGCTGGTGGTGAACTTCTCCACGAGCGCCGCTGGGCAGATCCGGGTCGAGCTGCAAGACGCCTCAGGCCGCCCCCTCGCGGGCTATGCGCTCGATGACGCCAAGCCACTGATCGGCGACCGAATCGAACAAGAGGTGTCGTGGGCGGGGGGCGCCGACGTCTCACAACTGGCCGGCCAGGCGGTCCGCCTTCGTTTCGTAATGGAAGATGCCGACCTTTATTCGCTTCGCTTCCGCTGAATCCGTCCGTCTGGCCCAAGTATCTCCATCGAGCCGAAATCGGCGGCATTGGCGCCTGCTTTGCAGCAGTCTTGGTTGAATTCCCACGTCTCGGCGTGGTTGCGCGGAGCGTTCCATTCTACGGAGGAGGTTTTTGTGGCGAGTGGAGAACGCAAGCCGGTGGTGTTGATGACCGGCAGTTCGGGTCTGATTGGGACGCGGGTGGCGCAGGCCCTGGAAGAACGCTATCAGGTGGTGGGGCTGGATGTTAAGCCGCCGGATGAGGAGGCGCCGCTTGACTTCATCGAGTGCGACCTGACCCGCGATGAGAGTGTTGCGCACGCCCTGGAGC
>JAHWKS010000004.1 GCA_019347795.1 Planctomycetota bacterium
CGACGGCAGAGGACCTGAATGGCCCGCTCAATCTCTTTGGCACGCCCGATGACCGGATCGAGTTTCTTCTGGCGGGCGAGCTCGGTCAGGTCGCGACCGAAGCTGTCCAGGGCGGGCGTCTTGGACTTGCCGCCCTTGCGGCTGCTGCGTTCCTCTTCGCCCTCGCCGGCTCTTCCGCCGCGCTCGGCCTCGCCCTCCAGGCCGTGACCCAGCAGGTTGAGCACCTCTTCGCGGACCTCTTCGAGCTTGAGGCCGAGGTTCATGAGCACCTGCGCGGCGACGCCTTCCTGCTCCCGCAAGAGGCCCAGCAGGATGTGCTCGGTGCCGACATAGTTGTGGTTGAGGTTGCGGGCCTCTTCCATCGAGTACTCGATGACCTTCTTGGCCCGCGGGGTCTGGGGCAGCTTGCCCATAGTGACCATCTCGGGACCGCTCTGGACCAGTTTCTCGACTTCCAGGCGGATCTTCCGCAGATCGACGTCGAGGTTCTTGAGCACATTGGCGGCCACGCCGCTGCCTTCTTTCACCAGCCCCAGCAGGATGTGCTCGGTGCCGATGTATTCGTGGTTGAATCGTTGCGCTTCCTGGTTGGCGAGTTGCATCACCTTCCGTGCGCGGTCCGTAAATCGCTCGTACATGAATCTAGCTCCCGAAGATGGGCGGCCGAGTTGCATCGGACCCGGCCCTTGTTGTCGTTAGTATTGTTTCCCATTAGGCCGCCGCGGACAATCCGCCGTGGCCGGCGTTCTCGTCATCGTCCCGCGGTTCCCCCTCGATTGCGTCGGCGCCGGGACGGGAATCGACCAGCAATTTGGGGCCATCCACAGGTTCGCTCTCGTCCTCAAGCGCTTGATTCGCTTCATCGCGACCGGCGATCGCGCTTTCCAGTGCGATTCGTTCCCGGCGAATCTCCCAGCCCCAGCGGGACGCATGCGGATACCGCTCGAGTTGCCTCAATTGCGACTCCGCCAGCTCGGCTCTCCGCGTGTGCCGGTACAAGGTAGCCAGGATCAGCCGTCCTTCCACGTCAGCCAGCTCCTCGCGCACTAATCGCAACAGGAGCGATTCCGCCTCGAACCATTGTCCTTTTAAGTATTCCTCCTGGGCGCGGCGGAACAACTCGTCGTTATACCGTCCGTCGCCGCCGTAGATCTGTGACAGGCGAACCGCCCCCCGCCGCACGCACCACAGCCAAGACACGATCATCAGCGTGCAACCCGCAAGCCGCCCGGTCGAATTCACCAAATGCGGGGCCATGAAGGTAGCGACCAGCGCGAAGTTCAGCCCGGCGGCGAACCCGGCAGCGACGACAAAACCCGCCCATTCCCCTCGCCACCACAGGCGAGGCAGCCCTGGCCAGAGACACGTGACCCATACCCAGCCCATTCAGCATCCTTACTGAACGACGTAACCTTCTATCGCAACGAAACTTACGACAGGACCCGATTCAGGCGACGCTAAGAACTCGCTCCCAGGTCTCCTCACCGCCCCCGGCGTCCACCTCATCCCGTTCCTTACCAGCCCTCAAACAGCCCCAGGAAGGCCCCTGGCAGCCCGTTAAAGGCGACTTCAGCCGTTCCGGCACTCCCCCACAGCCCAAGTAGTGTACATGCGTATATATCGCATCCTGGGCGTTCTGGCGCAATCTCCACCCACTGGAGGGGGGACTGCCGCGAGTTGGCGCTGCTGTCCCAGACAACAGAATTCAGCCGGGCAATTCTAACCCCCCGTTTCGGGACGAGCAAGTTGGATGTGCGGAATCTAATATTCATTTGGTTCATTTGACCAGATGCTGGACAAGAAGCACCGCGGCGGCTAGGATACAGCCCGTCTGCGGTAGCGTTCCATGCCAGCGGGCGAGCGCCGCCCGATCTGTCTTTTTATCTTTCACCAAGGTTCGTGGATGATCGAAATCCGTCTCTCGTTGTCGAGAGTTTCGTTCCGATTGTTTCTTCTGCTCGGCGGTCTTTGCCTGGGCGCAGGTTGTGGAGGCGAGAAGCTGGCCTCCGTCAGCGGCAAAGTCACCAAGGGAGGGCAGCCCTTGACGACCGGCACGGTTACGTTCCATCCCGCCCCCGGAAACACCGACGCTCGCCTGGCCAGTTCCGAGATCGGCCCCGATGGCCAATACACCATCCAAGCCGTTCCGGGCTCCTACAAGGTCACCGTCTTCGCGGAAGAAGCGCGGCCGGAAGAGGGCCCGGAAGCGTATGCCGAACCCGTATACCTCGTGGCCGAGGAATACCGGACGCCTGAAACCACGCCGCTCTCCTATGAGCTCAAGTCAGGCTCGGAAGAGACCTACGACATTGAAATCACGGAATAGGTTCTCTTTCTCTCAAAGCAATTATCTCTCATTTCCTTTTCGTCCTTATTCTAAAGGAGCCCGCTTATGTTCCCATCCCCGCGCACCAGACGCAGCGGTTTCACACTCGTGGAATTGCTGGTGGTGATCGCAATTATCGGAATACTCGTCGCCCTCCTGCTGCCGGCCGTGCAGGCCGCGCGCGAGGCCGCTCGGCGGATGTCGTGCGGCAACAACCTCAAGCAACTCGCCCTGGCCTGCCACAACTATCATGATGTTTACAAGAAGCTTCCGCCCACGACGCACGACGGCCAATACAACGTCAGAAGCCGGGGCTACAGTTGGATCACCAAAGCATTGCCGTTTCTCGAGCAGCAGCCGCTCTACGACGGAATCGGAATCAGCCTGGGGGGCAGTAGGCCGGGAACGGCAGGCGGAGGGACCAGCGGAATGGGGCTGCGAATGAACGACCAGTTGAACGGCGTCCGCATCCGCCGGATCAAGTTGGAAGCGGTGCGCTGTCCCAGCGACGCGACGCCGGAGTTGGGCAACAACATCCATAACGGGTTCAACGCCAACGGCGGCTCCGAACCAACGAGTTATAAGGGCGTTACGGGCTCCAACTGGGCGTGGGGCGGTGTGAGAATTACCCAGCCCGGCGGCTCCGCTCATGGCCTCAATCGTGGGAATGGACTCTTCGACCGGCGCATGATCGAAGCGGCGCAAAACGCCTGGAACGCCGACTGCGATGTTTATAGTTTCGCGAATGTGCTGGATGGAACATCCAACACGTTGTTGATTGGAGAATCCACCAACTTGCACTCCAGCCACACCGGATGCTGGCTGTTTTTCAACCACACGGTGGGCACCTGCGCCTGGCCTCCGAACTACAAACAAAGCAACGGCCAGGCGTGGCCCGTCACCGACTGGCCTCACAATTACTCGTTTCACAGCTTCCATCCCGGCGGAGTGCAATTTGCTCTTGCCGACGGTTCCGTAAGATTCGTTGCGGACACGATCGAGCTGGCCGTCTACCACGGCGTCGCCACCCGGGCCGGGAGTGAATCGGTCAGCGTGCCGTAGTCGTTCGCTGCGGAGGCATAGGCGCGATCTGCGCTGGGAGGCGGAAAACCGCGAGCCGTTCCCCGTAAAGCATAAGCCAAATCGCGCGTGGATCGCCGCCCCACCGGCACGAGGCCGGTGGGGCGGCGATTCGTTCCTCCGGAAACCCGGAACCTTCGCAGGCGTCAGGAAGAGTTTTGATCCTGCATCTGCCTCAATAGTCCTTCATCCACCTTCGCCTTCACCGTGCGGCGGTCCAAACCGAGGCGGCGGGCGGCTTGTTCGTAGCTGCCGGTCTGGACGTAGACCAGCGTGCAGTAGCGGGCGAGCAACTCGTCGGCGGTCAGCGCCCCCGCCGCGGCCTGCTCCACCAGCTCGCGGTACGGCTCGGCCGGCGCATGGGCTCCGCGGCGCGGCAGCGGATCGTATCGGCCGCGGATCAGGACGTTTCGCACGCACTGCTCCAACTCCCGCATGTTGCCCGGCCAGGGATAGGTCGGGCCGAGGTGGTCGTGAATCCAGACCTCGACTTCGGCGGCCAGCTCGGAATCGTCCTCGCCCACGATTCGCTCGACCATGAAGAGGATCAGGCTCCGCAGATCGTCGGGCGAGTCGGTCAGTTGCTCGCGCAGCGTGGGCGCCGCGAATTGATCGGAGCAAAGGCGATAATAGAAGTCGTCGCGGAATCGCCCGGCCTGAAGCTCCTCGGCCAGGTTGCGATTGGTGGCCGCGATGATTTTGCCCGCGAACCGCCGGTCCTGCGTCTCGCCTGATCGCTGAAACGTGCGGGACTGCAGCACGCGGAGGAGCTTCACCTGGAGGGCGGCGTCCAACTCGCCGATCTCATCGAGAAACACCGTTCCCAATAGCGGGCAGGCTTCCAGCCATCCCACGCGGTCGGCCACCGCGCCGGTGAACGCGCCGCGGCAGTGCCCGAACAGCTCCGACTCGATCAGCGTCGGCGAGAGGGCCGAGAGATTCAGCGGAAAGAACGTGCCGGCGAAGTCATCAAACTGCTGCTGCTTCTCATTGAAGGGGATGTACCGCGACAGGCCGATCGCCCGCGCGACCAGCTCCTTGCCCGTTCCCGTGGGGCCGGTCACCAGCGTGGTGAAGTCGCCCATGCGGCGGTAGAGCGTGCGGCGGTAGCGGCGCATGTCGTGCGTGAAGATCGACTGCCAGACGGCCGCCCGCAGCCGGGCCGCCGGCATCGAGCTTCCCAGCACGTACTCGAAGATGTGCTGGAACGCGCGGCGGAGCTGAAAGAAGCAGGCGAAGATGTGCCCCGGGTCGTGGCCGGTGGGCATCGTCCGGCCGGAAATTCGCAGGCAGGACTCGAAGTCGCGCCGGTAATCGCTCCAATAATTCGCCTTGAGCGGTTTGCCCGGAGACCGGGCGGCGTCTTCGAGCGATCGCCGCAGATGCTCGCGATAGCGGTGATAGAGCCAGTAGAGCACCACGTCTTCGTAGAGGATCAGATGCCGCTCGGTCGCGGGCTCTCCCGCTTCGAGCCGCTGCCGCGTCTTGACCGCCAACTTCTCCGTGCAATCGTAGAGCCGCTCGATGTTCTTCCGCCGGTCGTCCATGTGGATGCGTTTGCTCCACACGGGGCCTTCATCGCAGAAGGCGTCGCCCAGCGCCTCCCGCTCCAGGTGCAGCCGCTGCGGCAAAAACGGATTGCAGTACGAGAGCCGCGAGATGGCTTCGGCGAACCGCCGGTCAACGTCGTCGAAGAGCGGCAAGGGAACGGCTCACGCTTTGGGGTTCATCGATGCAGGAACTCCGCCGCCAGCGAGTCGGGAAGCCGCGTGCTGCCGTCGAACTGCGCCCGCCGCAGTTGCGGGGCCGTCAGCCCTTTGGCGCCGCGGAGATCGGCGCCGCGCAGGTCGGCGCCGTCCAGCTCGGCTTCGCCCAAGTACGCTTCCGACAAGTCGGCGTCGCACAGCCGGGCGCGTTCGAAGTTGCAGCGAAACAGCTTAGCCGAGGCGAGGCGGGCGCCGCTCAGGTCGGCCCGCGTCAAGTCGGCTTCGGAGACGTTGGCGCCTTCCAGGTTCGCGCGGCAGAGGCAGGCTTCGGCCAGGCAGGCGCGGAACAACCGCAGGCCGTGCAGGTCGGCCCCCTGCAGATCGGCGCCGCGCAGCCGGGCTCCGTCGAGCCGCGGAGGTTCTGCCAAGGCCCCCCGTTGCTCGTTCCACCGGTCCACACCGCCTCGCCCGCTCGACAACAATTGGAGAATCTCTTCCCGCTCCACCTCTGTTCCCCTGATTGGACGCAAAACCAGCCTCAAATCTCCTATGAAGATTTTCTACCCGCAGCCGGCGTGTATGGCAAGCACATCGCGTTCCGCGGGCAGGATCAGGGGGTCTTGAGGAGAGAACGCCACTCATATTCTCGCTGACGCTTCGAGGTTGGCGTGGCTGCAACCGCCGGTCGGGGCAATTATACTGATTGCACTTTCCCGACCGAGCGCGGCGCCGCCGCGGCGCTCTGGTCCTGCCTTTCATCCCACCGATCATTCTCCCTCACGAGGAACTGTCGATGCGATCGTGTTTCTTTATCCTGGCGTCCTGCCTGCTGATGTTCACCTTTGTCGCAACTCCGGTTGCCGGCGCGGATGAGATCTTCACGCAAACGCCGCTGGCGGCGCCTTCGCGAACGGTGGGCGAGGACGACGCCGATCAGTCGCCGCCGGCGGACGCGGCGGAGTTGGGCGGCGGCCCGGCGCCGGAGTGGATTTGGGGACCGGACGAGAATCGCGACTACGTCTTCCGCAAGACCTTCAAGCTGCCCGGTCGCGTGCGGACGGCGCTCCTGGTGGCGGCGTGCGACAACCGCATGACCGTGTTCGTCAATGGCCGGCGGGTCGCTTCCG
Organism: Planctomycetota bacterium; assembly: GCA_019347795.1. Taxonomy (GTDB): domain Bacteria; phylum Planctomycetota; class Planctomycetia; order Pirellulales; family Pirellulaceae; genus JAHWKS01. Next base: position 6,240 of record JAHWKS010000004.1, read on the forward strand.
GCGATAGCTGGCAGCAACCTGTCCGCATCGAGCTTCAGAGGCAGCTCAAGCCGGGCGAGAACGTGCTCGTGGTGGAAGGCGCCAACGAGGGGGGTCCGGCGGGGCTGGCGGCGAAGCTGGTGCTTACCCCTCGCAGCGGCCATCCGGACCACATCGTTACCGATAAAAGCTGGGAAGTGCTGGAAAGCCGCGACGCTCAAGAGCCGGTGGCGACGGCGACCCGCGGCAAGATGGGCGCGCAGCCGTGGGGCGACGTCTTCGCCGCGGCGACGGCGGGGAACCTGCCTCAGGCCCCGCGAGACGTGTTCCTCACGCTGCCGGGCTACCAGGTCGAGCTGCTCTACACGGTCCCCAAAGAGACGCAAGGCTCTTGGGTCTGCGTCACGTTCGACGACCAGGGCCGGCTGCTGGCGAGCGATCAGGGGGACAAAGGCATCTATCGCCTCACGCCGCCCAAGATCGGCAGCGCCGAGCCGACGAAGGTCGAAAAGCTTGACGTGGACATCACCGCCGCCCAAGGAATGCTGCACGCCTTCGGCAGCCTCTACTTCTCGGTGAACGGCGGACCGGGGAGCGGTTTCTATCGCGCCCGCGACACCGACGACGACGATCACTACGACGAGCTGACGAAGCTGCAGGACTTCCGCGGCGCCGGCGAGCACGGTCCGCATGCGATCCGCCTTTCGCCCGACGGCAAGTCGCTGTTCGTGGTCTGCGGGAACCACACGGACCCGGTGAAGTTCGACCACAGCCGCATTCCGTCCAATTGGGACGAAGACCTGCTCTTGCCGCGACAGTGGGACGCCCGCGGCCACGCCGCCGGCAAGCTGGCCCCCGGCGGCTGGATCGCCAAGACCGATCCCGATGGCCGGTCGTGGGAGATTTACAGCATCGGCTACCGCAACACATATGACATGGACTTTAACGCCGACGGAGAGCTGTTCGCGTACGATGCCGACATGGAATGGGACCTGGGGACGCCGTGGTATCGCCCGACTCGCGTGGTGCACGCCGCCAGCGGCAGCGAGTTCGGCTGGCGAAGCGGCACGGGTAAATGGCCGGTGTGGTATCCCGACAGCCTCCCGCCCGTGGTCGACATCGGGCCGGGATCCCCGGTTGGAGCAACCTTCGGCTACGGGGCGAAGTTCCCGGCGAAGTATCAAAAGGCTTTGTACATTCTCGACTGGACGTTCGGCACGATCTACGCCTTGCACGTCGAGCCGGACGGCGCCACCTACTCGGCGGTGAAGGAGGAGTTCCTCTCGCGCACGCCGCTGCCGCTCACCGACGCGGCGGTGGGGCCGGACGGCGCGCTGTACTTCGCCATCGGCGGCCGCGGCACGCAGTCGGAGGTGTACCGCGTGACGTACGTCGGCGAGGCGACGGCGCAGGTCGATCCGAAGAACGAAGAAGGCGCCGAGCTGCGCAAGCTGCGTCATCAACTGGAGGCGTATCATCATCCTTCCGATCAGCCGGCCAAAGTGGCGGAGCTGGTCTGGCCGCACTTGGGACATGAAGACCGCTTCATCCGTTACGCCGCTCGCATCGCGCTGGAGAACCAGCCGGCGGCCGCGTGGCAGAATCGGGTGGTGATTGAGAAAGACCCACAGACGCTGATCACTGCGGCAGTCGCGCTCGCCCGGCAGGGGGACGACTCGCTGCAAAGCGAACTGCTGACGGCGCTCAACAAGATTGAGTTCGCCTCGCTTGATCCGCAGGCGCAGCTCGCCTGGCTGCGAGCGTATCAACTGGCCTTCATCCGCATGGGCGAGCCGAGCCGGGAAGACGCCGCGCGCGTGCTGGAGAGGCTCGAGTCGCTTTATCCGGCCCAGGGCGATCCCCTCAATCGCGAGCTGGTTCAGCTTCTGGTGTATTTGAAATCGCCCACGGTGATCACCAAGACGCTGGAGGAGATGCAGAAGCCCACCGATTACGCTCCCGAAGATATCGCCGAGCTGCTGGCCCGCAACCAGGGCTATGGGGGGACGATCGCCGAGATGCTGGCGAACCATCCCGAGCTGCAGAAGATCCATTACGCTTTCGCGCTGCGGAACATGCGCTACGGCTGGACGCTGGAGCAGCGGAAGGAATATTTCGATTGGCTGGCCGACGCTCGCGAGAAGAGCGGCGGCGCCAGCTACGAAGGCTTTATCGACAACATCCGCAAAGAGGCGCTGGAGAACGCTTCCCCCGCCGAGCGGAAAGCGCTGGAAGACGAAGTTTCTCTCGCCCCGATCAAGACGGAAGAACTGCCCAAGCCGGAAGGTCCCGGCCGGCCCTGGACGCTGAAGGACCTGGTAGCGATGATCCAAGGCGGGCTTACGAATCGTGACTTCGAGCACGGCAAGCGGGCCTTCGCCGCGTCGCGCTGCATCGTCTGCCATCGGCTCGGCGGCGAGGGAGGCGCGACCGGCCCCGACCTCACGAATGTCGCCGGCCGGTTCAGCTATAAAGATCTGGCCGAGGCGATCGTCGATCCCAGCAAGGTGATCTCCGACCAGTACCGCGCCTCGATCATCCAAACCGCCGACGGCAAGAGCTACACCGGCCGCATCACCGCCGAAGACGACGAGAAGGTCACCGTGCTGACCGACCCCGAGGACGCCACCAAGCTGGTCGAGATTCCCCGGGACGAGATCGAGGTCCTGGCGCCGTCCAAGACCTCGCTCATGCCGGCCGACCTCCTCAAAGTGCTGAACCGGGAGGAAGTGCTCGACCTGATGGCCTACCTCATGTCGCGCGGCAACCCGAACGAGCCGATGTTCAAATAGCGCGGGCGGCTCGATTTCGAGCGATGCTGGCGCCACCTTCGCAGCCACCAAGCCGCGAATCGCCCCGTGAAAGGCCCGAAACTTGCTGCTATTCCTTTGTGGTTCGTTCTCCATGCAAGACATTACTTCATCACAAGGAGTTTCGCTATGGCCAAAAGTCACGGCACGCAAGTGAAAGATGATCGGCAGTATGAAGCGCTCCGCCGCCAGGGCATGAGCAAAAACAAGGCGGCGCGGATCGCCAATTCGCCGCGCTCCAAGACCGGAAAGAAAGGAGGCAAGTCGGGCAAGTACGAGGAGTGGTCCAAGAAGCAGCTCTACGACAAGGCGAAGCAGGTCGGCATCGAGGGCCGCTCCAAGATGAGCAAGGGCGAACTGGCCAGCGCGCTGCGGAACCATTGATCGTCTTTTGCTACAATCCCGGCTTTCCTCATGAGCCTGGATCGTGGCCAGCGAAGAAGAACAGGGCGCCGCGTCGGTTGCTTCCCGCATCGGGCGATGGGCGGGGCCGATCACGGCCATCGCCGCGCATTTGCTGTTATGGCGGTACGCGGGCGATCTTTCCGCCGAGGGGCGGGCCACCGCGGCCCTGGCCGTGTGGATGGGCGTATGGTGGATGACCGAGGCCCTCCCGCTGGCGGCCACGGCGCTATTGCCGATCGTCGTTTTCCCGCTGGCGGGCGTGTTGCCGATCGGCGAAGCGGCGGCTCAATACGCCAACCCGTATATCTTTCTCTTCTTGGGCGGCTTTCTGATCGCGCTGGCGATGGAGCGGTGGAACCTGCACCGCCGGATCGCGCTGGGCACGCTCTCGGTGGTTGGCGCCGCGCCGCGGAACCTGGTGGGGGGCTTCATGCTGGCTACGGCGTTCCTCAGCATGTGGATCAGCAACACCGCCTCGACCGTGATGATGCTGCCGATCGGGGCCAGCGTCATCACGCTCGCCCGCAGCCGGTACGGCGACGAGGAGTCGCCCCGCGAGATCACCGGCCTGGCCACTTGCCTGATGCTCGGCATCGCCTACTCGGCCAGCATCGGCGGCCTGGCGACGCTCGTGGGAACGCCCACCAACGCCGTCCTCGCCGGCTTCGTCAGCGAGAACTACGGAGTCCAGATCGGCTTCCTGCGCTGGATGATGCTGGGACTGCCGCTGGCGGTCATCTTTCTTTTCATCGCCTGGATGTTTCTCACCCGGGTTCTGTTCCCGATTCAATTGGGCGAGCTGCCCGGCGGACGGGCGCTGATGCGGTCCGAGCTGCAAAAGCTCGGGCCGCTGTCGCGCGGCGAGCGGATCGTGCTGACGGTATTCCTGGGCGCAGCGGCGGCGTGGATCTGCCGCGAGCCGCTGCAGAACTGGGAGGCATTGGCGGCCCGCGTTCCGCCCTTGGCTCGCGTTCACGACACGACGATCGCCCTGGCCGCGGCCCTGGTGCTGTTCGCAACCCCAGTCGATTGGCGCCGCGGCGAGTTCGTCCTCGATTGGCCGACGGCGAAGAAGCTCCCTTGGGACGTGCTGCTGCTCTTCGGCGGAGGCTTGAGCCTGGCCGCGGGCTTCGAAGCGAGCAAGCTGAGCGAATGGATCGGGCAGCAGGTCGCACAAGCCGGCGCGCTGCCGCCTTTGGCCTTCATCACGCTCATCACGGCGGTGGTGATCCTGCTCACCGAAATGACCAGCAACACGGCCACCGCCAGCGCCTTCTACCCGGTCTTGGGCGGGATTGCGGTCGGGCTGGAGATCGACCCGCTACTGTTGCTCGTGCCGGGGTGCCTGGCCGCGAGCTGCGCCTTCATGCTTCCCGTGGCGACTCCGCCCAACGCGATTGTGTTCGGGTCAGGCTATTTGACGATCGGTCAGATGGCGAAAGCGGGCGTGTGGTTGAACCTGATCGGACTGGTGCTGATCGTGGCGCTGATGAAGACGCTCGGCGTGTGGGTCTTCGGCCTGTAAGGCGCCGCAGCTTCGCTACTGCGCCGGCTGGGCCGCGTCCTCGGCGCTTTCGACAATCACATCGCCGAGTCCCAGTTGCTCGCACATCTCCACAACCTGCGCAACGGCGTCGGCGGGGCATTGAGGATGTACGGTGAGTTGAACCGTCGCGCGTCTGCCGTGGCGCTGGGCGATTTTCTGCAGCGCGCCCTGCACGTCGTCCGTGGGTTGCTCGTCGATGTGGACGTTCCCCTCGGCGTCGAGAGAAACTTCGACATGACGCCGCGGCGGCACGGCGTTCATTTCGGGATCTTCGAGTCCCAGCCTTGCAAACATCTCGCGGACTTTCTCCACATGCTCGAAGGGGCAACCTTCCTCAAAGCGGATTTGCGCCGCATCATGAGCAGCGAAGCCGTCATCCAGTTGCTGCTGAAAGCGTGATTCGATCTCCTCAAGGGGAACGGGCGCCCCGTCAAGGTAGGTTTGTCCTTGCTGGTCAATCTCCACCATCAACTGATCGATGCGTTGTACCTCCGCCTCGGTCGCGGCAACGGCGATCGGCGCCCGTCGGACGGCGAAGAAGCCGAAGCCCAGCATGGCTAGCGCCAGCCCCGCCAGAGCGCCGCCGATCAGCAAGACCGCCAGCACCACGAAGACTCCGCCGCTGGTGGAGCGCTGATGTGGATGTTCGGGAACTCCCATGACGTTCTCCTCGAGCAAAGCAGGACCACAAGTTGTGTTCGCCGCCCGCGGCGCAATCTTAGGGGATGGGCGCGCATCGACGGGTCCTGAAATGAAAAACTCCCCGCCGCGTGACGAGGAGTCTTTGCATGAGCCTCCAATGCCTTAGAACCGTTCGAGTAACTCGTGTCCTTCACCTCCCCTGTTGGGGAGGTCGGACGCGGTAGCGGCCGGGTGGGGCGGGGTAAGCTCGAACGACAGATATTTCTCGAGCGACCCTTAGCTTACGGGGCCTCGTCCGGATCAGTCTCGCCCGGCTCGGTCTCGCCGAGATCTTCACCCGCGCCCGGATCAAGATCAACGCCCGGCTCATCGCCCGGCTCGACTTCGCCCGGTTCGGTGTCGAGGATGTCTTCGCCGGCGCCCGGATCGAGATCCACCTCGCCGCCGTTGTCGGGTTCGCCTTCGCCCGTCTCGTCGTCGAGGATGTCTTCGCCGGGGCCCAGGTCCGTATCGATCGAATCGATCTCGGCTTCATCGCCCGTGCCGACCTCGCCCGGCTCGGTCTGGCAACCGAGGGTGAACACCCCCAGCGAGAGAATCACCAGAAAACTGAGTAGCTTTTTCATCACCAAGTCTCCGCTTTCGAAATACAGGAATCTGAGGCAGCCCGACCATCGGACCGCTTCTATTCCAAACGATACTTTCTAGGATGGGTTTATTCCCCGAAGCTCGGCCGATTGCCGAAGAGCCTGTGGCGCCGCCGCCTACGCACGGTGAGGGAGCAAGTGTGGCGCCAACAGAGAGAATTTCATCCAGCATGCCCCACCATCCCAGCTTACCGCTTCCCCTGATCCTGGCCAGTGGGTCGCCACGACGGCGAGACCTCCTCAGGCAAGCCGGCTACGAGTATGGGGTGATTGTCCCATCGCCGATGGCGGAATGCGGAGTCTGCAGTCGGGAAACGCCCCCGGAGCTGGTGGCTCGCTTGGCCTGGCAGAAGGCCGCGGATGTGGCGCCGCAGGTCGACCGCGGGCTAGTGCTGGCGTGCGACACCGTGGCGGAGTGCCTCGGGCAGATCCTTGGAAAGCCGGCCGACCGGACCCACGCCCGCCAGATGCTCCGTTTGCTACGGGGACGGGTGCATCACGTCTATAGCGGCCTTTGCCTGTGGCGCCGGCCGGACGACGTCAAGCACGTGGAGGTCGCCGTGACCCGGCTGCGGATGGATCCCGTCTCGGACGCTGAACTGGAGAGCTACCTGGAAACCGAGCAGTGGCGAGGCAAAGCCGGCGCCTTCGGCTACCAGGACGGCCTCGATTGGCTCCACGTCGAGGAAGGAAGCGAGTCGAACGTGGTAGGATTGCCGATGGAACTGCTGGAGCGGATGCTTGCGACGCTGGTTTAAGTTCGAACGAAACCCGATTCACTCAAGGATGCGATCAATAGCGGCGCGCAGCAGCTTCAGAAAGGTTCGTCCGGCTTTGGCCGTACACAGCCCCGACGGCTGAAATGTCCAATCGAGCGGCGAGCGAAGCGTCTCCCCGGCGGGCCAGGGGTATTCGCAATTGTCAGGCCGATGCCCATCGCGATCGACCGCCGGATGCAGCACGTCGATTTCTTCCGCCAGAAGTTTGACGTGCCTCACCACCCATTCCATTCCTTTAATGCTCTTTTTCGCAAATACGATCTGCTGCCTTATGACGATGGGAAGCTGCTTCGCGGTATAGCCGTGGCTCTTTTGCAAGGCTTCCGGATCGGCGCCGGCCTGAATGAGATGCGCCTTGCACGTCTTTTCGCACGCCATTTGGAGAAAGAGCATCTTATGGCACTCGGCGGCCAATGCCTCTGGGTGTTGTTCATACTTCTCCCACGCCTTGAGGTCTGCGTCGGCCTGGCGCGCGAACTCCCGCATCCAATCTGCCGAAGCGATCATTCGCTTTGAGTCGTGGTGGGTCGAAGGAACTCCTCTCCGATTTGCCATCCGTGAGGCAGCGGCAACCGATCGGCTTGAATGTCCTCGAACTCGTCTGGCGTAACCTCCAAAATGATCGACGGAAAATGCACACCCGATGCCGGCGCCGGCCCAAACTGAATTGGCATGATTCCCGATGGAACCGTGTAGTCATTCACTTCCAGCAGCTTGATCGGTTCTGTCGGTTGACACTCGTCCGAACCGGTCAAACGGAATATTCTTCGCATTCCCTCTTCCAGCTCGAAGTGCTTCAGCGCCATCTCTCTCGCTTCTTCGTCTTTCTCCGGCATTGGCGATTCTCCAAGGATGATGCGGCGACCCACAACCAAACAAATCATACGCCGCGCGTCCACACAATGACAATCTCGCGTGGCACTGAACTGTGTCTCACGCCAGCAGGTCGTGAATCACCTTGCCGCCTTGGTCGGTGAGCCGCACCTTGAGTCCCTTGAACTCGTGCGTCAGGCGGTGGTGGTCGAAGCCGAACTGGTGCAGCACCGTGGCGTGGAAGTCGTTCATGTGCACCGGGTTCTCCACCGGCGCCCAGCCGATCTCATCCGTCTGCCCATAGATCGTCCCGCCCTTCACGCCGCCGCCGGCCATCCAGACGCTGAAGGCGTAAGGGTGATGGTCCCGACCCATCGGCGCATTCTCCCGGCCGGGGCGGTTCTCCGCCAGCGGCGTGCGGCCGAACTCGCCCGCGAAGATCACCAGCGTGGAATCCAAGAGTCCGCGCTGCTTGAGGTCTTGGAGCAAGGCAGCGATCGGCTGGTCGGCCATGCCGGCGTTGTACTTCAGCTCCGCGTCGAGGTTGCTGTGATGGTCCCACGAGGCGTGCATCAGCGTGATGAATCGCACGCCGCGCTCCACCAGCCGGCGGGCCAACAGGCAATTCGTGGCGAACTGTTTATAGACATGCGGCCCTCCGCCGCGGAAGTTTTTCTTTTCGGGCTCGTCGCGGGTCACGCCGTACTCATCAAGTGTCTGCTGCGATTCCTGCGAAAGGTCGATCAGCTCCGGCGCCGCCGACTGCATGCGGAACGCCAGCTCGTACGAAGCGATGCGGCTGGCGATCTCCGGGTCGTGCATCTGCTCGTACCGCCGCTGGTTGAGCGCGGCGATCGTCTCCAGCCCCTCGCGCTGCATTTCGCGAGAGACGCCCGGCGGGTTGGCCAGGTTCAGCACCGGCTCCCCCTGGCTGCGGAAGACCACGCCCTCGTACGACGACGGCAGAAAGCCGCTCGTCCAGTTCGACACGCCGCCGCTGCTCCCGCGCCCGGCCGTAAGCACGACGTAACCGGGCAGGTTCTCCGACTCGCTTCCCAATCCGTACACCAGCCACGACCCCATGCTCGGACGGCCGAAGCGCGGCACGCCGCTGTTAAGCATCAGTTGGGCGGGATGATGATTGAAGGCGTCGGTGTGCAGCGAGCGCACCAAGCAGATGTCGTCCACGCACTGGCCGAGGTGCGGCAAGTAGTCGGACAGCTCCATCCCGCACTCGCCATGTTTGGTGAACTCCCGGGCGCTGCCGGCGAGCACCGCCGTCTCCTTCTTGATGAAGGCGAACCGCACGTTCTTCACCAGCGAGTCGGGCAGCGGCTGACCATCCAGCTCTCGCAGCTTCGGCTTCGGGTCGAACAGGTCGATATGGCTGGGGGCCCCGGCGGGAAGGATGAAGATGCACGCCTTCGCCTTCGGCGCAAAGTGCGGCTCCTTGGGCGCGAGCGGATTATCCGTCGAGCCGGCTTCGCTCCCCAGCAGACCGTCATTCATCAACAGCCAGGAGAGCGCGGTCCCGCCCAGTCCCGAGGCGGCGGAGGTGAAGAACTGACGCCGAGCAAGAAGCTCGGCCTGAGGATTCATTCGTGGGTGGGCCATGCCTCTATGAGAATCCATCGGCCGAGGCCCTGCAAGACGCGGACCGGATCGTTGCCGGATCACCCGCGGCGGCGCAGGGCGCGGTCGATGTCGCGTTTCATGTCCGCCTTCTTGAGCGTCTCGCGCTTGTCGTGCAGCTTTTTGCCGCGGCACAGGCCCAGCGCGACTTTTACTATCCCGCGGTCATTGAAATACATGCGGAGCGGCACGAGCGTCAGTCCGCTCTCGTGCGCCTTGTTGGCGAACTTGCGGACTTCGCTGCGACGCATGAGCAGCTTGCGAGGACGCTTGGGGGCGTGATTGAAAATCGTGGCTTGCTTGTACTCGGGAATGTCGCAGTTGAGGAGCCACACCTCGCCGTCCCGCACCCGGCCGAACGCCTCATCCAGCGAGACGTGCCGATCGCGGATGCTCTTCACCTCACTGCCGGTGAGGGCGACGCCGCACTCGAGCGTATCGAGCACCTCGAACTTATGCCGCGCCTTCCGGTTCTCCGCCACCACATCGATGCTGGGGCCGGTCTGCGGTTGCTTCTTTTTCTTCGATTTCGACATTGGCTAAGCGCGGCGGTTACGCGTCGTCGAGGAGTTCGACGGCGAGGAACTTTTCGCCTTCGAGCATTTGCAGGCTGGCGCCGCCGCCGGTGCTCACGTGCGTCACCTTGTCGGAGAAGCCGAGCTGCTCGATCGCTGCGGCGCTGTCCCCCCCGCCGATGACGCTCGTGGCCGAGCTGTCAGCTACCGCCTGGGCGACCGCCTTCGTGCCTTCGTCAAAGGGGGGCATCTCGAACACGCCCATCGGACCGTTCCAGATGATCGTCTTGGCGCTCTTGATGATGCCGGCGTACTGCTTCGCGGTTTCCGGGCCGATATCCAGGCCTTCATAGTCGTCGGGAATCTTGCCCGCCGGGACGACCTGCTTGTTGCAGTCGGAGGAGAAGCTGTCGCCGCAGTGGCTATCGAGGGGCAGGACCAACTTGCCTTCGCCTTCCTCGAGCAGCTCCTTGGCCAGCGGCACGTCCTTCTCGACGACGTAGCTCTTTCCCACGGCGCCGCCTTGCGCCAGCGAAAACGTGTAGGCCATCGCGCCGCCGATGAGCACCTGATCGCAGCTCGCCAGGATCTTGCGGATGGCCTTGATCTTGTCGGAGACTTTCTTGCCGCCCATGATGGCCACGAACGGCGGCGCCGGGTTTTCAATGACCTCCGACAGGTACTTGATCTCCTTGGCCAGCAGGAAGCCCGACACCTTCGGCTTGCCCCCCATCGCCTGCGGGACGCCGACCATGGAGGCGTGCTTGCGATGACAGGTTCCGAAGGCGTCGTTGCAGTAGATGTCGGCCGGGGCGGCGAGCGCCTGGGCGAAGTCGGCGCCGTTGGCCTCCTCGCGTGAATCGAAGCGAAGGTTCTCCAACAGCAGCGTTTCGCTGTCCTGGAGCGCGGCCGCCTTCTTGTTTGCGTCGTCGCCGATCGTGTCCGCGGCGAAATGTACCGGACCGTCGAGCAGCTCCTTGAGCCGCTCCGCCACGGGCTTGAGCGAGAACTCCGCCTCGTAGCCGCTCCCCTTCGGCCGGCCGAGGTGGCTCATGAGGATGAGCCTTCCGCCGCGCTGGAGGACCGACTCCAGCGATGGGAGCGCCTCGCGAATGCGGCGGTCGTCGGTGATCCGGCCGCTCTCATCCAGGGGGACGTTGAAATCGACCCGCATCAATACCGTCTTGCCCGCCACATCGACATCGGCGATGGTTTTCTTAGCCATGCTTATGAACGCTCCGCGAAATGGCTCCTGGAAACGCCTGCGCTCAATGTAACGTGCCGCACTGGCGCCGGAAAGGCGGCCGATGTTCCCTCTCGACGACACGATCGCCGCAATCGCTTCCGCGCCCGGCGGGGCCGCGCGGGGCATCGTGCGCTTGAGCGGACCGGACGTTGTGGCGTGTGTGGCGCGTTGCTTTCAAGCCGGCGGCGGGCGGAATCTGCGAGACGTGCATTATCCGACGGTCGTGCCGGGGCGGATGATCTTGCCTTCGCCGCTGGCGCCGCTGCCGTGCGATCTTTATCTCTGGCCGGGCGAGCGGAGCTATACGCGGCAGCCGTCGGCGGAGGTGCACACCTTCGGATCGCCGCCGCTGCTGGAGATGGCATTGGAGACGCTCTGCGGCGCCGGGGCGCGGCTGGCCGAGCCGGGGGAGTTCACGATGCGGGCGTTTCTGGCCGGCCGGCTCGACCTGACCCAGGCCGAGGCGGTGCTGGGCGTGATCGACGCGCAGAGCCGCCGGGAGCTGGACGTCGCCCTCTCGCAACTGGCGGGCGGATTGACGGGACCGCTGCACGAGATTCGCAATCGCCTGCTCGACCTTTTAGCCCACCTGGAGGCGGGACTTGACTTTGTGGATGAAGACATCGAGTTCATCTCCGCCGCCGAGTTGGAGCGCCAACTGGACGAAGCGGCCGACGTGGTCCGCACAACCGCAGAGCAGATGATCGCCCGCGGCGCGGCGCCGGAGGCGTGGCGCGTGGCGATTGTCGGCTGGCCCAACGTCGGCAAGAGCAGCTTATGGAATGCTCTCGCGGGGGAATCTGCCGCGCTGGTCTCGGAGCAGGCGGGGACGACCCGCGACTATCTCCGGCGCCGCGTCGCGTGGGATCATCTCTCCCTGGAATTGGTCGATACCGCCGGGATCGAGCCGGATGCTGTCCTCGACGATATTGCCTCCGCCGCGCAGGCGATGACGAGCGAGCAGACGGCCCAGGCGCATCTCGTGCTGTTCTGCCTCGACGGCGCCCGGCCGCTGAATCGCTGGGAGGTTGAGAGTCTGGCCCGCCCGCAGGGTGCGGCGCCTCGCATCGTCGTTGCCACGAAGGCGGACCTGCCCTCGATGCTGGTGCTTAACCTCCCGCACATCCCCGTCAGCAGCGTCACCGGCGCCGGCCTGGAGAATCTCCGCAGCCGCATCGCAGAAACGATCGCCGCGTCGCACGAGGAAACCGCAGTCGTCGCCGGCACCGCGATCCGCTGCCGGGAGGGTCTTCGACTCGCGGCCGACTCGCTCCACCGCGCCCGCGACGCCGCTGCCCACGGTCTGGGCGAAGAGCTTATCGCCGCCGAAGTCCGCATCGCGCTCGATGAGCTGGGCAAAGTCGTCGGCCGCATCTACACCGACGACGTCCTCGACCGCATCTTCAGCCGCTTCTGCATCGGGAAGTAAACCGGCTTGGGCGCCCCGGCGGCGATCCAGCGGCGGAAGATCTCCGCATCGCGAGCGGCAGGCTGCGGCTCCCCCTCCGGCGGCATCTCTCCCTCGACGACGCGGCGCCACATCTCGGAGCTTTCCGGATCATCCGGGACAAGATAGCCATAGTCCACCAGCTCCGCCGGGTCGGTCACGTCCATCTCGCCGCCGCCTTCAGAAGCGCCCTTCCCGTGACATTTGCCGCAGTAGGTGAGGACAAAGGCGAAGCCCTGCCGCGCGAGGTCGGGATCGACCGGCTTCTTCTCGTCGGCAAGCGACGAGCTGATCACGGCCAGCGCCGCCAAAATCCCAAGCGTGATTCGGAGCATCATCGTCATAAGTCATCCGCGAATGAGCACGACCTCGCAGGACGGCAGCTTTTCCTTGAGTTCGTCGATCGCCGCCTGCCCGCCCTTGAACTGAGCGGCGGTCAACTCGACTTTCTCCAACGTGGGAATCTGCGCCAAGGGAGTCAAGTCGCGGCCGACGACGCCCGACTCGCTCAGGTCGAGCGTGCGGAGATTGGTGAGGCCCCGCAGGGCGCCGAGTCCGGCGTCGGTGACGTTGAGACATCCGCCCAACGAAAGATAGCTCAGCTTGTCGTGAGCGAGGCCCTCCAGTCCTTTGTTGGTGATCGGAGCATTGAACAACTCCAGCCACGTCAACTCCGGCATCGTCGCGAAGATCGGGAGATCGTCATCCCCCAGGTTTTCCGCGTTGAGCTCGAGTTTCTCCAAGCTCGGCAAGCCCTTCAGCCGCAACGCGCCGTGAGGACCCAGAGGCAAGCGGAACAGATCCAATTGCTGGAGTCGCGTCAGCGGCGCGAGCGGG
>JAHWKS010000473.1 GCA_019347795.1 Planctomycetota bacterium
ACAGCCGGGTCCTGCGCCTCGACCGCTTGCATGGAACGCGGCAATTCGAAAGGCAGCCGTCCACGGGGGGCAGCCTCGCCCAGCACCACGGCGATCACCGCAGCATCGCTCGCGACGAAATTGGCCAGGATGACGTCGGCCATGTCCTGCACACCGGTCAGCACGGCAGGCCGGTCAAGGAAAATGGCAAGAACTGTCGGCACATGGGCACCGGCGCGCTGCAGCGCCTCGTAGGCCGGGTCGCCGGCGCGAAAATCGAGCCGGCCTTCCTTGTAGCGACTTCCGAAGAAGTGGTCCGGATGGAGCATCTCCGAAGCGGTGTCGGTGCGGACAATGGCGAAGTCGGCCCGCCGGCCCTCCGCGAGAATGCCGCACTCGTTTTCCAGTCCCAGCGCCGCGGCCCCGGCCTGGGTCCCCATCGCCAGCACCGTCGCGGGTGAAACGCTGGGAAACCGCTCAGCGACAAACCGCATTTCGGCGAAGAGATTCAGGTCCGGGTTGGACGCGCGGGAGTCGGTTCCCAAAGCGACCCGCACCCCTCTTTCGAGCATCGTCTCCAGCGGATAGCGGCCGTGACCGAAGTAGGCGTGTGTGCGGGGACAGAACACTACGGACATCCGCTCGGCGTGCTCGGCGAGGAACGCGATCTCGTCGTCATCGAGGTAGTTGCCATGGATCACGAGCGCCCGCTCAGCCGCGGACATCCGCTCCAGGTAATCGAGCGGCCGCAATCCGCGGGGAATGGCGGCGGGCATCGAGGCGGCGAGGCTTGCGAGGAACTCGAAAAACGGTCCGCTCCCGGAGCGGAGCAACTCGATCTCCTCCCACGACTCGGCCAGGTGCATCGCCAACGGAACCTCCTCGCGCTTCGACAGCTCCGCTGCATCGGCGACCAGCTCCAGCGGCGCGGTGTACGGTGCATGAGGACTCACCCCCGGCCGCCACCGCTGCGATTGCTTTCCGGCGGCGACGTGCTCCCGGGCCGACTGGAGCAGCGGCTCGTGCCGGTCCGGCTCCAGGCCGATCAGCTCGTGGAAGACCGTGCAATCGAGCCCGCTGTTAGCGAAGAACACGACGGGACAGTCGGGCGCGGAAACCTCGCCGATCACGGTCGATCCGAACGACGCAACGTCGCTGAGCCCGCTCCGGAAGGCGGCCACGCGGCGGGCGGCGCCGTATTCCGTGGCGTCGCGCTCCTTTCGCCAGTCGATGACTTCGCGAATCCAGTCGGGAAACTTCATCCCCGGCGCCCCCAGCGGCGCCTTCAAGCCGCTGAACTCCAGGTGGGTGTGGGCATTCACGAATCCCGGCAGGATCGCGACCTCGCCGAGATCGAGCACGGCCGCGTCCTTTGCATCGCCCCCCACGCGGCCGATGCGGCCGTGGGCGATGGTCACCGTCCCGCCCTCGATCGGCGGCCCAGCAACGGGGAATACCCATCGCGCCTTGAAGGTGACGGAGCGGTCTGATGACGGCATTTCGGTCCTTCGATCACGAGACGCGATTCGCCCGGCCGCCGCATCGGTAGCAGCACAGCCTGGGCCAATCGCGTCGTCTTCGGCGGGAGTCGAGCAACAGCATCCTGCGGGTGGAGAAGCATTTCTATACCAAAGGGAGGGGTCGCTGGCAATCCGGCGGCCTTGTCAGCAGACACGGCTGCGTCTTTATTGAAGGGTGTGGATGCTCCTTCGCTTACGACGGCGCTGAAAGAGGAAGCGCGGCGGCTGGGTTTCGCGCTGGCGGGCGCGTGCCCGGCGGCAGCGCCGGCGGGGATGCCGCGCTTCGTCGAATGGTTGGAGGCGGGCTACGGCGGACAGATGCACTACCTGGCGAAGCGGCGCGAGGCGTATGCGCATCCGCGGTCGGTGCTGGACGGGGCGCAGAGCGTCCTCATGCTGGCGATGAACTACGGCGCCGGACAGCCGCGCCGGCCGCATGAGGGCCAGGGACGCGTTTCACGATATGCATGGGGCGAGGTCGATTATCATGACCTGATTCACGATCGCCTCAAGCGCTTGGCGGCGTTTCTGCAAGAGCGCTCGCCCGGCGCCAAGGCCCGCGGCGTGGTGGACACCGCGCCGCTTCTGGAGCGGGAGTTTGCGCAGTTGGCCGGATTGGGGTGGGTCGGAAAGAATACGCTGTTGCTCAACCGGAGTGAAGGAAGCTGGTTCTTCCTCGCGGCGCTCGTGACCGACCAGACGCTCGTGTACGACGAGCCGCATGAAACCGACCATTGCGGCACGTGCACCGCGTGCCTCGACGCCTGCCCGACGGACGCCTTTCCACAGCCGTATGTGCTGGACGCCACCCGCTGCATCAGCTATCTGACCATCGAACTGCGGGACCACATCCCGCGCGACCTCCGGCCGGGAATGGGTGAGTGGGTCTTCGGCTGCGACGTGTGTCAGGACGTCTGTCCCTGGAATCGCCGGGCGCCGGCGACGCAGGAGGATGACTTTGAGCCGCGCGCGGATTTGAACCCTGTGGAGCTGCGGGCGCTTTTCGACTTGGACGACGACGAATTCCGCGCCCGCTTTCGTCGCACGCCGCTGTGGCGGCCGAAGCGGCGGGGGCTGTTACGAAACGCGGCAATCGCGATGGGCAATCGTCCGGCGGCGGAGAACGTCAATCCTTTGCGGAAAGGGCTCCAGGACGCGGAGCCGCTGATCCGCGCCGCGTGTGCCTGGGCGCTCGGACGGCACGACGATGCACGGGCTCGCGACGCGCTGCGGGAGCGGAAGGCGATTGAGGAGGATTCCTCCGTCATCGCCGAGATTCGAGATGCACTCAAGCTGGAGTCCAGCCTTTAGGCTGCTTTCGGCACGCTAAAGCGTGAACTCCAGCTTTCCACGTGTCTATAATCGAGGAATCCAGGGGGTCACGGAGTCGAGGCGAAGCTATGCCGCACTATCGAGTTCTTCTTATGGTCGTCGTCTGCGCTACGGCGGTCGATCCTGTAATCGCGCAGCAGTTGGCGACGACGGTGCAGTTGCCGACCTTCGGCGTGGCCATCGACGCCGACGGAGCGCTTGCGGTGACGGCGGTAGAAGATCCCGGCGGACGGCTGCACGCGGCGCGCGTGACGGCGGCGAAGGCGTCCTTGCCGCCCGACCTGGCCGCGTGGTCGAACCTGCGAAAGATTTCGCTGGTGCGATTGGAGCAGGCGGTGCGTCGCGAGCTGGACGCGGGACGCGCGCCGGATGACGCGATGCGCTGCCTCGCCGGCCTGCAACGGCTGCGGTACGTCTTCTTTTATCCCGAGACGCGCGAGATCGTCATCGCCGGTCCCGCCGAAGGCTGGGCCCGCGACGGCGTCGGCCGGCCCGTGGGACTGACGACCGGCCGACCGGTGCTGGAGTTGCAAGACCTGGTCGTCGCGCTGCGGGCGTATCCGCCCGGCTCGCGGCACAAGCCGTTCATCGGCTGCACCATCGATCCGCCGCAGGAAGGTTTGGCCCGGCTGCGGAAGTTTCAGCAGACGATTCCCAAGGCGATTCCCGCCGTCCGCCGCGCGCAGACGGCCGCGTACGTCGCTCGCGGCATGGAGGAGGCATTGGGCATGGCCGACGTGCGGGTGTTCACGATCTCGCCCGAGACGCACTTCGCGCAGGTGCTGATTGAAGCGGACTACCGCATGAAGCGGATCGGCATCGGCCGCGAGCCGCCGCCCGTGCGCATGATCACCTTCCTGAGCGCCGTCAGCGGCCCGAGCGACTCGGTGTTGTGCCGCTGGTGGTTCACGCCGGACTACGACTGCGTCCGCACCACGCCCGACCGGCTGGCGATGGAGCTGGTCGGCGACGGCGTGCAGCTTCTGGCGGAGGACAAGCTGGTCGGTCCCGACGGCCAGCTCGGCGCCGGCGCCCCGCCCAGCAAAGCGAGCGAGGCGTTCACCACCAGCTTCACGAAGAACTACTCCGACATCGCCGCCCGCAGCCCGGTCTACGCGCAGATGCGGAATTGCATCGACGTGCTGGTTGCCGCGGCGTTCGTGCGGCAGCAATCGATGTACGAGAAGGCGGGCTGGCGGATGGAAACGCTCCTTGACAAAGCGGCGCTGCCGGTGCAGACGCATCGCACGCCCAAGCAGGCGCCATGCGTGGCGGTATCGGCATGGAAAGGGAACCGCCTCTTGACCCCCGCCGGAGGCGGCGTCTCGATCCGCCCCGACCTCGCTCTCGAGGAAGAGCGTCTCCTGCCAGACAGCGACGGCGCCCTCGCCGCCCATCGCAAGAAAGTCCAAACGCCCGCCGACGGCCGCTGGTGGTGGGACTGAGGTGTCAATTATCTCGGGCGAACTCGGCGATCTCGTCGGCGACTTCTCGCCAGCCGTAATCGACGGGGATCGCGTGGCCGGCGTTTTTCACGTAGAGGAGCTTCTTTTCGGCGGAGGACGCTTCGTCGAAGAACCACTTTGCGGCTTGCCAGTCGATGACGCGATCGTCTTTGGAGAGGACCATCAAGAGCGGCGTGCGGAACTGGTCGGCGCGGGCGCGGTTCTTGTCCATCAGCTCGAACAGCTCGTCGAACACGGCCCGCGGGCAGAATTTGGTGCGCGAGGCGTAATCCTGTTCCGCGGGGTCGCGGGCGTCATTGGCGAACGGTGTCTCCGTCACGCGGGTGAAGAGGAGCGCCCAGTTGCCGATGGTGTGCCACGCGCGGGCGCTCATGACCGGGCTGCGGTCGTCGGAAACCGCCACGCCCGGCGCGATCAGCACGCAGCGGTCGGCGCCTTCGGGGTGATCGAGCAGGTAGGCGATCGTCGCCGCCCCGCCTAGCGAGTGCGCGACGATGCACACCCGCTCATGGGTCTGGCGGAGCCGGGATGCTTCATGTTGGATTGCGTCGATCCACTGCTCGTGCGTGGCGGCGGCGTAGTCGTCGATCGGCATGGCGAAGCCGGGGAGCCGCATCGCCCGGCAGGTGAATCCCTGGTCGGCCAGCAGCGGCGCCATCTTGCGATACATGGCAGGGGAGTCGTTTATGCCGTGCACCATCAAGAGCGCCACCTCGCCCTGCCCGACGGTAAAGGCTTCGCACCCGATGCGCACGCCCTCGGGACCTCGCTTGATGGTCGCCTCCCAACGCGCCATCCGCCAGTCGATGATCCGCGAGTAGAGAAAATCGCCCAGCATCCAGACCGCCACGAAGCCGGCCGCGCCCAGGAGCACGACCTTCATCCGCGAGCGATGCTTGCCTTTTCTCTTCTTCACGCCGATTGCATCCGCCGAAACGGGATTCCTATACTGCGGGACACGGTCACCTAGTGAGTTTATCAACCGCGGCGCCCGATCGCATGG
>JAHWKS010000474.1 GCA_019347795.1 Planctomycetota bacterium
CGAGCAACTCGCCACCAAGATTCGGTGGGTTGTTGATAACGCACTAAATCTCGGAAGCGTGGGTTGGCCCCGCGTTCGGTAAGTGCGGGGGCAGGTGAACCGATAGCGCCCTCGGTCCGGACGAAGCCGAACTCGGCCCTGCTCGGCGCATGCGGCCACGGCCCTTCCAACGCTGAAGACTTAGCGGCGCACGAGAGGTGCAAGTTCTGCTTCTTTGCTGGGCCGGCGTCCGTGCGGAATGGCGTGCGATTTGCGGCAAGCAAGTCGCACCCGACACGAGATCATCGTCGCGTTGCGCAAGCCGCCTCACTGGTTCGACATCTCCCAACAAGTCAACCGAGGTTCAGCGGGGGCTTGTGAGTCGAGGAGTCGCAGGAAACGGACCCATTGCAATGCCGCATCCCAGCGGCGCAGGTGAAAGGCACGTAACTCCGCCCAATGATCCGCATTGTTCGTCGCCCAGGCGAATGGAATATCGACCTATGGCCACGCATGCCTATCCACCGGACTTTGCCTCCTTCGTCGCCGAGCGCTGGGAGGAGGCCACTCGGGACACGGACGATGACTCCGCCATCAGCCCCGATGTCCGCCAATCGCTGCCAGAGCCGAAAGAGCTCGAATATGTGATCTCCACGTGTTACCAAGCAAGTTTACTCCGCGATGAGGAGCGCCCGGTGACTTTCCGGGCGATCATCTGCCCGCCGGGTTTGCTCCCGGCGGAGCATGGCCCGCCCACGGGGCTGCACCGGCTGGCCTTCACCCGCCCTCGACCTTTGAACGAGGACGAACTGCGCCGGCTCTCCCCGAGCGTGGACTTCTACCGCTCGCTCATCGGCGTGTGGTTTGGAACTGATGGGAAGCCCGAGATCTGGGGCATCATCTCTTCCGGCCCGCGCTGGGTTAAGGCGGCCCAGGGGGATCGGATCAGCAGCCCTCCGCTGCCGGATCGTCTGGTGGTGTGCGCGACGGGCCCTGGTCGGATCGTCGCGGCTCGTGGCCTGGTCACCCTCGCCACCTTGCACGGCGGCCGCATAATATGCCCGGCTTCGGATGTCCTAGAGTCCCGTTGGCTCCAAGACACGTTCGCCAGCGTGCGTGAGGAGATTATCGCTCTTCATCGAGATCGCGCCGCCCGCGATGCGGCCCCGCGCCGACCGATTGACCCGCAACTGATCGGCCGGATCAGCCGTCACGTCGTGCGGCGCATCATCAGCATTATTCGATCGTCGCGGCACGGCGCCACGCTGCTTTTTCTGCCGCCGGAGACCGCTGAGCGTCGCGAGCACCAAACGTACATCAACATCAAGTATCACTTCACCGACGACGAGCCGCGCCGCCGCTTCCGTGCGCTGATGCTGGAGATTGTCGACGAGCTTGCCTATCGCGATGGCGCCGGTCGCCTGGAGGACCCGGTCGGCTGGGAGGAGTATATGGGAAGCCGCAACGAACGGTTGGCCGAACTCGACGAAGCGATCGCCGAACTGACTCAGTTGCTGGCCTCGGTCTCCGCCGCGGATGGCGCGGTCGTTCTGACGCGGCGATTCGAGATCCTGGGCTTCGGCTCGGAGATCTCCGGTGAGCTGCCGGACGTCCCTGAGGTGGACCGCTCTCTCGACGCCGATGCGCGGGAGAGGTCTCGGGAAAGGACGGCGGGGGTCGGGACCCGGCACCGCTCGGTTTACCGCCTCTGCCAACGCATGCCCGAAGTGCTGGCGATCATCATCTCTCAGGATGGCGGGGTGCGATTCGTCAAGCAACTCGACGGTCGCGTGGCGTACTGGGACCATGTCTCTATCGGCGTCCGCGACGTATGAAACTGAAGTGGGCATGGCTCCTCTCCAAGCGAAATGTCGCCCGATGACGGCGATGGCGACCCGGCGCCATCCCAAAGGGCGGCTCGGCACTGACCATGGACGTTTAGCTGTACTTGGTGACCATATTCCGGCACTGCCGCCCGCGCTTGATTCAGCCGTCTAGGCTTCAAGGGAAACCTTCCATTTTCGACCGTGGACCTCCGCTAAGTTACCTTGCATCCTGGAGGGCAGGCAAAGTCGTCGTTTGTACTTTTCGAGGGCGGCCAATGTAAAAACTGGCCTGTTCGCGCCCAAGTCGTAAGCAAGATTAGACAGCCCGTGGAGGCCTCGGTTTTTTACATTCGAGCTGCGCAGCCCGGGCACCCACGCATGGGTGCCTGACCTCCCGGGCCGCCGATCGAGCGCGGCGCTCGCCGAACAGTCCTTCAATCCACACGCATGGAGCCAGTCGTATGGCGAAGTCGATCCTTCTCATCCACGGCCGTCATTACAAACCGCCGGAGGACGATCTAAAGAAACTTTGGCTGGAGGCGTTGCGGTTTGGGATCAGCCGCGATTTTCCCGCGAAAGTGGCCGACTGGGACGCCGCGGTGAAGGAGTTCGTCTACTACGGCAACGTCTCAAACGAATTCCTGAGCGAGTTTTACGAGGAGCCAATCCCGAACGACCTGGCGGACCGCCGGGAGACGCTCGAGGATCTGAAAAAATACAAGAAAACGAAGTTCACGAGGAAAAACTACAATGCGCTGCCGGGGAAGGACTCCTGGAAAGAGGCAATTGCGGATGCGCTGGCGGGTCCCCTCAGCTTCTTTGGCCTCAGCAATCCTGTGATCGAAGCGGTCGCTCCCGACATGCGCGAATATTGGAACCCGGACTCTCGCTTCGGCTCGGACGTGCGTCTCCCGATGATCGCCCCGCTCAAAAGCGCGATGGGTCGCGACGACGAGATCCTCGTCATTTCCCACAGCCTGGGGACGATGATCGCGTACGAGGAAACAAAGGCTCTTCTCGTTTTCGGTGTTGACGTTGCTTACGCGCGTCGATCGCCCACGGACGTAGCCGTTGGCGGACAGGCATCGCATGACCGCCCCGTCACCAAGGTCGATCTCGTATTCATCGACATCCGATTGCGTCGTCAGCGATCGCCGCGTGCCCATCGAGGTCGCGATTGCCCGGTACTTTTTGACGGTCTGCGTCTGCGAACTCCCGGCGTCCCCACGATCGACAAACGTTTTCACCTTCACGTCATCACCGTTGCCCAGTTACTCCGGATCGGGTTCGATCATCGTCAGCGGTGAATCGAGCCAATTAGTGCGGCCGTCGTCATCGTCGTCTCCGGCATCACCCGGCACATTGTTGGGTCCGAGTATGAAGCTTCGTCCGTGCATGTGGTCCTCGCCCGCGACGGCCCCCCCGACGTGATCCGCGTCGTAGTGCGTGGCAATGAAGTAAGCGAGTTCCGTGACGCCATTCTTGTGGAGGACTGCTCCGACGATTTTGCCGCCGTCGTAACCGCCCGTGGCGATGTTGCCCGCATCGATCAACACGCGCACCCGGTCGCCGCTCGCGTCGGCGGGACCGAGGATCAAAGTCGCATCCCCCTGACCGACGCGGATGTGGATGATCTTCAGCTCCTCGGCGCAGGACCACGCACACGGCAGCATGCCGACGATGGTCGTCACAACGACCCTTTGCCATCTGTTCATAGGATGTCTCCCCAGAGTTGTGCCTAGCCGTTCGATGAGGACGGTTGGCGGGACTGAGAGCGGCTCCCCGAGAGACCAAGCGCCATCCGTCGAATCCGTTGCCGCTCGTTGCAAGCGTATTCCCCTGGAATGAAGAGTGCAATGCGACGCCGAAGCAGGGAGTACGACTTCCTCATCAACGTGGTCCTCGAGCCGGGGGCGATTTGTTTTGGCCTCGCCGTAGCGAACAGGCCCGCGGCAGCACCAGCACCTCCTCAACGGTCTACACTATTGTCCGGGGGGCACCGAAGGTTCCACAGGTGATGCGGCACGACTGCGTCTATCATCAAGGCGGCCCTGGTGATGCGGACGATTCGGCAACGCTGGTATAATCGCATTCCGAAGTGATGGAGTGGACCGCTGGTTGCAATGCGGCTTTTCTGGAGGAAATTCGTATTTGTTTCGATGCAAAATCCAGTTTTTTGGCCGGTGGTTGCGTCTATGGCGTCGCCGCTTACCTGTTGCGTCGAGACAACCCTCGACTCAAACGGGCCGGAGTGGCGCTCATGGGTATTACGGCCATGCAGTGGATTGAGGGCGCTCTTTGGCTCGACGGCCCAACGCCCGACGGTTTCGCGAACCAGCTATTGACCGTCGGCCTGATTCCATTGGCCCTGCTGGCACAAGCTTGGGGCCCGCTGCTCGGTTCCCTGTTTTTTCTGCCCGTGCAGCGCCGCCGGGCGCCGTTCTACTTGTTGCTGCTCCTGGGCCTGAGCATCGTTGTCTTGGCGCGTGTGATTTATCAACCCACGTACACCCAAGTCACGCCACAGGGCCACCTCAACTGGTGGTCATCCAGGAATCCGCCTGTTTTTTCGCCTTGGGCGTATGGTCTTTGGGCGATTGTGATTGGCGCTCCGTTTTTGCTTTGGTGGCGCCCTTTTTGGCAAAGCCTGCTGATCGTGTCCTGGGGTTGGGGGTGGGCGACGCTGAGTTACCTCGTCACCGATAGCGCCGCCAGCCATTGGTGCTTCTTTGTCTCGTTCTATGCCGTGTTCGTCCTGGTGTACGCAATGCTGGTGAAAGATGCCCCCCTCCGATGCGTTCCCGCGACTCACGAAAAATTGCGATCCGATGAGCGGCTTGTCAACAAGGTTGGTGCGCGTCGGTCACATCGGCCGAGTTGCTGTCGGCGCGTCCGAGGCGGGGCTGAGGCCGCCAGCGTGCGCGCTCAGGACACGCCCTCATTATGCAGCGAATGACAAAGCTCACTTGCCCGGCGGGCGCGGGGAGCGATGACATCCTGACAGTCTACTTGGCCGGCGGGTCAGGTGCAGCGTCTGGTTCGCCTTTTGACGCCTGCAAGCCTTTAACAGCAATGGATCCAAGGGAGCTAACCCAGGCGAGAACAATTAGCGGCACGATCAGGAATAAGTCGATTCGAATCAACGGGTCGCCGGCACGAGCGATAGAATGAAGATGCATTTCATACGCGACCCAGCATCCGGTGGCAGCAAGTGCAGGGATCAACCCGAACAGGAAAATGCGACGACCGCCTGGAATCAGCCAAGGGACAAATATCGCCACAACCCCAAGACAAAGCACAACGAACAAGAAGTGATTTGGCCATTCCATCATCGAACCCTCCTCAGCAGAACGACCAGCATCACCCGCCGGAATGGGCGCGAGTGACTTTGATTTCAGGAAAAATCCCGGCCGCCCATTCCGGTCGGGTGCATGCGCTGGTTCAAGTAAGCCGCTGCGCGGCAGGTCGGATTGGGATCAGTGTAGCATGAG
>JAHWKS010000475.1 GCA_019347795.1 Planctomycetota bacterium
GTCTTCTACCATGACGACCAGCAGCGCGAGCTGGCTGAGCGCTACAAGCAAGAGCTGGACGCCTCCGGCGCCTTCCCGGCGCCGATCGTCACCGAGATCTCTCCCTTCACCGAGTTCTTCCCCGCCGAGGACTATCACCAGCGATACTACGAGCTGAATCCCGACCAGATGTACTGCCGGTTCGTGATCGGTCCCAAGCTGGAGAAGTTCGAGAAGGTGTTTAAGGATAAGCTGAAGGATTCGGGCCGATAACCACGCCGCGGCCGCGCAACACGGAACGTGCTTTGTCGCGCGGCGCAACCCGACGCGCGGCGCGTCGGCCTGAGCCCACTACCCCGACCGGGCCTTGGCGCCGAGCTGCAACGCCAAGGCGAATCCCCTCTTACGGGTTGCATGCTGCAGAATCGCCCAGGAGGCCATATAAACGCATGTACAGTATCGGCCGCCCCGGGGTGCGGGAGACGGCGACGTCGCGTCTACGGGCCTTCTAGAGGCCTTCCTGAGGCTGCCAGCTGTCACTGCTCCAAACACCGCTTCATGTACTCGATGCTCTCGCGGGCCAGCCGTTCGGGGCCGGGGGTGTAGTCGAAAACTTCGACAGAGACCCAGCCTTGGTAGTTGATCTCGCGCAGCGCCTGGAAAATGGGCACGAAATCGACATCGCCCATCCCCGGCCCGCGGCGGTTGGGATCGTTCGCGTGGAAATGCTCCAGATGGGCTGCGTTTTCGCGAATCACGTCCGGAATTGGCTTCGACTCGGTGGACATCGCCTTCACGTCCAGGTGCAATCGCACCTGGGGCGAGCCGATCATCTCCATCAGCCGGACGCCCGGCTCGGCCGTGTTCAGAAAGTTCCCTTCCTGCGGTCCCAAGGGCTCGACCGCCAGCACCACGTCACACTCCTCAAAAACGGGCAAGGCGCCCTGGATGCAGTCGGAGGCGAGCTGCATCGCCTGGTCGTGATCGACGTTGGGCAAGAGATTCCGCTGCATCGGCGAGCCGAGCACCAGCACCCGGCCGCCCAAGTCGCGGCACAGCCGGGCCAGCTCCGCCAGATACGTGCTGGTGGTGTTCCGCACCCGATCGTCGGGCGTGGTGAGGTAATAGCCCTCGGTGTGGGCCAGCAGCCAGTGCAGGCCGACCGTCTCCAGTCCCGCGTCCTCGATTTGCTTCCTCACCTCCGCTCGCCGCTGGGGAGAGATGTCGTGGGCGTATTTGGCGATGGTGAACGGGGCGATCTCGATCCCCGTGTAGCCGCACTCGCGGGCGAAGGCGAAGCCGCGCTCCAGCGGCCAGTCCTGAAACGTCTCGTTGCAGATGGCGAATTTCATAATCGGCCATTGTGGCAGCAATCGACGCCACGGACAAGCAATGTGGCGTCTTCTAATCATCGCGAGCCACGACGCCCCTGCCGTGGCTGGTCGGCCGGCGCTGCTAATCGAGCGGCAGGCCGGCGGCTTCCGTGAAGCGGTCGAACATATTGCCCTGGCAGACGACGTAAACGATCTCCGCGACCTCGCCGTCTTTATAGTGCTTTCTCAGGCGTGCGATGTCGGCGTCGGAAATCGCGAATGGCCGGGCAGTCAACTTCCGCGCAAATGCCAACGCCTCGCAGTCGGCAGGATTGAGTCCCGAGTCTTGGGCGCCGTCGAGTGCAAAGACTTGCTCGTCGTCAAGACCCAGCTGGTTGAGCCGCATCTTCGCGTCATGCGCGGCGTACCACGCGCGGTTTTCGCGAGCCGTGCACCAGGCGATTTGCGCTTTGAGTATGGGCGAGATTCGCCCCGTCTCCGCGACGGCCCGAATCGTGGCCACGCTCCGACCGCCCGCGGCGGCGAAGAGGCGCACCCAATTCGGGATCGGCGAGGCAGTTTCCTCCGGCAGCGTCGTTGCCACGGCCGCGTCGTCCGCCAGCGGCAACCGAGGTCGGCGCGTGCGGCATTTGATCCACGTCGCTTCTACCTGATCTCGCGATTCCAGCACCGGACGCGGCGGGACCGCCAGCGGCGCCAGTCGCGTGGCTAGCGTCGCGAACGCCGGCGACGTGGGCGTGTTCAGTTCCGCCTCGTGGCCGCCGAAGCGATCGTCCTGGGGAATGCCCAGCGAATCGGTCCAACGATTGGTCGAGTTGTAACCGGCTACAGTCTGTACGATCTCCAGAATCTGCTCCTGGCGCCAGTGCGGGCGGAGGGCGTCGATGTCGGCGTCCTCGATTGTGTGGGGCGCCACAGTCAGCTTGTACGTCAGCTCCATCGCCGTCCGCTCGCGGTCGGAATAGGCGCTCCAATCCCCATCGAGGGCTGCGATCTGTTCGTCGCTGAGACCGGCGTTCTTCAGCTTCAACTCCTGGTGCCCCAGGCAGTAGTGGCAATTGTTGGCCCGCGACACAACCCAGAACAGCCACACCTTGAAGACTCCGTCTACGGCGCCGGAACTGTCGAGGTAACGGCGCTGCCCGGCGGGACGCTCCCCGCGGCTAGAGCGGCTGCGGTAGGCGCTCCACGCTTCCGGCAGGTACAGGCTGCGCATGCGGCCGTTGTTGACGGAGAACCGGCCGCCGGCGATTTCCTCCGGCGAGAGCGGCAGCAGCGGCAAGCGCGGCTGCCGGAGCTTCAGCGCTTCCAGCGCGGTCTTCATTTCGGGCCGCGTGCGGGGGATGATTTTCGGCTCGTCCGACGCCGCGTCCTCGGCCGGGAGCCGGACAGCGCCCGTCGCCAACAAGATGAACAACGTCAACCGGAGAATGGATTTCGTCATGGGGAAACTCCGTACGGTAGAGAGAGGTGAAGTTCATTCAGGAAAGATGGTGATCGCGGGGCTGGTCCCCACGATGTACAGCACGTCGTGCTTGGACCGCGCGCCGGCGCCGTCTTCCAACTCGATTTCGACGGGCGCGTGCAGATTCGAGCCGTCGATGGTGACGGGCGCCAAGAGGCGATAGCTCACCAACCGCATGCCGGCGCTCCACTCGGGGGCGCCGGCGATAATCGTCGGCGACTGCTCCCGCAGCGACTCGGGGCGTTCGCCTCGTTTCCATGCTTCCAGAAACGTGGAAAGTGAGGAACGCGCTACCGCTTCATCCAGACTGGGAGCGGCCGGCGGGCCGCACCCAAACACCAAGACGAGCGACGCCGCCAGCACCAGCCAGCGCCGGCGTGAAAGGTGATAGAGGCTCATGCGTTCGAGGTAAACCTGCGAGAGGGTGTGCGGCGCCGGGAGTCAAGCGGCGCCGAGTCGGGACCTTAGAACTCTCCGACAACCTCTTGCCCGTCGCGCGAGCCCAAAGCGCGCCAGGTCGCCAGGTCGATGGTTTCGCCGGCGAACCGCACCGATCCGTCGCAGAGCGCCAACATCACGCCGCCGGGGTGATAGCTTCCCGCAGTGGTCGCAATCCGGCCTGGCGGAAACATGCAGCTTCGGGCGTTGGGGGGCGAAACATGGTAGTACCTCGATGTCGAGTGATATGCATAGATCCAGGGGGCGCCGACGTTGGAATACCCCTGATTGCTCAGGTCGCTCACATCCACCGCCAGGCAATCGGAGTACGCCTGATCCGGCGTCCCAGGATACGTTCCCGGCCGAAAGGTGTCCGACTCTTCCGTGCTGATGCCGTTGCTGCCGTCCCCTTTGATCTTCTCGGAGACAAAGGCCGTGTGGCTTGTCCCGTCCCGTACGTCCTTAAAGCCGAGCACCCGGCCGGGAACAATCACGCCGTTGCACTCGGGCATTCTGAAATTCGGGTTCGACGGGTTGGTCGAGGGCAGTTGAAAGAGCAGGTTGAATCCGCTGTTTCCGTAGTAGTTGTTCCTGGCGCCGAGGTTCACCGGCAGCCTGTCGGAATCCGAGGGGCAGAGAAAGCCTTCGACCTCGATGTCGCGGGCGAACTGATTTACCGGATCGTTGTAAGCAACGTTGAAGTCGATCCGGTCGTAGAGCGCCTGCTGCTCGACATACGGAAGCATCCGCGCCAGGAAGGAAATCCGTGTGTTCGTGGACCCGTAGGGGAAGACCTTGTAGGTATCGTGATAATTGTGCAGGCCCAACGCCAGTTGTTTCAGATTGTTCGAGCACTGGGAGCGGCGAGCCGCCTCGCGCGCGGCCTGGACCGCCGGGAGCAGCAGGGCGACCAGAATGCCGATGATGGCGATCACCACCAGCAACTCGACCAGCGTGAAACCTCGGGATGATGGATAAGAGCGAGGCATGAAGCGTTCTCCAATGCAAGAGGAAAGCCGTGAACCCACGGAAAAAGGAAAGCGCAAAGACGGACTCAGGTTCGCAAACGAGCGGAGAGCGCTAGAGATCGCTAACGTCGCCGCTCGAGACGATTGCGCGCGAAAGGCGATTTCCACCGGCCGACGGCGGCGCATCCAGGATCGATCGCGCCATACCGCCACAAGGCGAATCCGCTACGCGGCCTGGCGCCGAATCGAAATCCTTGCCGCACGCCAGTCGAAGAAGACGCGCGCGGTTGGAACTCTGCGCGCAGCAGGCCCGGACCGCTCGCGAGTGAGAATCGCGTTACCGCGGAGGGCGAAGAAGGCGGCGCGCAATTGGCGGGAGAAGGAGCGGCGTCTCATCCGGAATCGCCGCGCGAGGAGGGCGCCGTTCAATTTGTTCGCCCGACAAGATACAGGCGGACGTCTGTTCCCGCTGTTGTGGGGCTGGTGTTGGGGTGGCTAAGGGACCGCTCCCCGAGGAACATTGGGGACCGCGACACGGCGTGCGCCCGGGACGATCTGGCGCCGCTGGATCGCCGTGGGAGGGCGGCATCGCCTGCTCGCCATTGGCCGAATGCTGCCGCGCGTCGCCGACGATGAGGTAATCGCCGCATGTGGCGTGGGCCTGCGAAGCGAGTCCCGCCAGCCCACCCGCCACGATCGCGCCGCTCAGAAGCGCAATGCATATGCGGCGAGAGGGCGCCAGAGTATGGGAGACCGCCAGCGGCGTGGCGAGGAGGATGCCCAGGATCCCGCCCATGATCCCCATGAGGATCTGGGCCGCCAGGAGGGCCGACGGGGGGAGGCTGACCGCGCGCTGCTGGATGAAGGGCGTGACCAGGTACGTCTCGACGAGCTGCACGGCGCCGTAGAGGCCCACCACCCAGAGTGCGAGGGTCGGGCTCTCGACGAACGCCACCAGCACCGCCGGCACCGCCGACACCACCGGCCCCAGGAAGGGCACGAAGGAGAGCAGCGCGGCCAGGATGGCCAGCCCGAGGGCCAGCGGCACGCCCAGCACCAGCAGTCCCACCGCGGTGAGCACGCCCACGACCGCCATGGAGGCGAGCCGCC
>JAHWKS010000476.1 GCA_019347795.1 Planctomycetota bacterium
TCGGCCTCGGCGAGATCGGCTCCTGTCCCGGCCAGGTAGCTTTCTTTTCCTTCCATGACTGGCGTTCCCACGCTCCCCGAATGGGGCTTTGAGCTGATTTACGAGGAAGGGCCGTGCTTTGCCGTGTTGAAGCCGGGGGGCGTGCTGACGCAGGGACCGCCGGGCGTCGATAGCATCGAACTGCGGTTCAAGCGGTTTCTCAAGGCTCGCGAGGGGAAGGCGGGCAATGTCTATCTCGGAGTGCCGCATCGGCTGGATCGGCCGGTGTCGGGCGTGCTGCTGTTGGCCCGGCACGTGCGGGCGGCTCGGCGCCTGGCGGAGCAGTTCGAAGGCCGCACCGTGCGGAAGACGTATTGGGCGATTGTCGAAGGCCGCGTCTCGCCGAGCGAAGGCGTGTGGAGCGACTTCCATCGCAAGACGCCCGGCGAGCCGAAGGCGGAGTTGGTCCCGGAGGACCATCCGGAAGGGAAGCCGGCGGTGCTGCGATATCGGGTATTGCACTGCGAGGCGCGTCGCTCCTGGCTGGAGATCGAGCTGGAGACGGGGCGGACCCATCAGATTCGCGTGCAGGCCGCGGCTCGCGGGCATCCGATTCTCGGCGACGCACTCTACGGAGCGACATCGCTGTTCGGACCGGAAACGGTCGATGAGCGGCAGCGGTGGATCGCTTTGCACGCGCGGTTCATCGCCTTTAAGCATCCGATGACGCGGGAGCCGGTCAGCGTCACCGCTCCGCTATTGCCGCCGTGGAGCGGCGTGGCGCCTCCAGGCGCCGGTTAACAACCGATCTCATTTGCGGTTCGTGAGGGGTGAAGGGTGGCGGCGGAGCGTAGCGCCGTGCCAGCAGAAGACGGAGTGATGGATTGATGGGTGAATGGAGTTCGGCGAAGAATCATAGGAACGTAAATCTTCGATTCCTGATTCCTCCAACACTCCATCACTCCAACACTCCCTCATCGCGGAGCGAAAGGCGACAACGTCTTTGCCGTGAAGTGACCGGCGCCTATAATCGCGTTTTCCTTGGAATCGGCCGCGCCTGTGGCCGTGAGCTTTCATGGCGAGTCAAGCACGATTACGCATTGGGGCGGTTTCGTATCTCAACACGCGGCCGCTCGTTTACGGGCTGGACCGGCTCGCGCCGGAGGCGACGATCGTCTACGACCTGCCAAGCCGGCTGGCGGATGGTCTGGCGGCGGGGCGATTGGATGTGGCGCTGATCCCCTCCGTGGAATACCTTCAGGATCCGAGTTACACCCTCGTATCCGACGCCTGCATTGCCTGCCGGGGACCGGTGATGAGCGTGAAGCTCTTGAGCCGCACGCCGATGCGCCGCATTCGCACGCTGGCCCTCGACGAAGGCTCGCGCACCAGCATTGCCCTGGTGCGAATCCTGCTGGAGCAGCGGTTCGGGCTGCGGCCCGAGTTGTCGCCGCTTCCCATCGGCGCCCGGGCGGAGGAGGCGACTACCGATGCGTTGCTGCTCATCGGCGATCGGGCGATGCACCCGCCGTCGGGGTTCGTCGAGCAATGGGACCTGGGCGAGGAGTGGACCCGCTGGGCGGAGGTGCCGTTCGTGTTCGCGATGTGGACCGCCCGCGCCGGCGCCGACGTGGGCGAACTGGAATCGGCCTTGATCGCCGCTCGCGACGCGGGAGTGTCGAACCTTCGCGAGATCGCCGAGACCGAGGCGCCGCGGGTCGGGCTTTCCTTCGAAGCGTGCCTCGGCTACCTGCGAGACAACTTGCACTTCTATCTGGGTTCGCGGGAGCGGCAGGGACTGTACCTGTTCGCCGAGCACGCCGCCCGCCTCGGTTTGGCGCCGTGCGGATAAGCGAGGATAATGACTGTCATGATGAACATCAACGCCATCCTCGATAAGGCCGTCGCGGGCGAACGGCTCACGCCGGGCGAAGGGCTTGCGCTCCTCGAGACGCACAACCTGCCCGCCCTGGGGCGGGCGGCGGATGCGGTCACGCGGCGGCGCCATCCGGAGAACTACCGCACCTACAACATCGACCGCAACATCAACTACACCAACGTCTGCACCGCGGTGTGCGACTTCTGCGCGTTCTATCGCGCCCCAAAGAGCGACGAAGGCTACGTCCTCCCGCGCGAGGTGCTGCTCAAGAAGGTGGAGGAGACGGTCGCCCTCGGCGGCGACCAGATCCTCATGCAGGGCGGCCTGCATCCCGATTACAAGCTCGACTGGTACGAGGACCTGCTGCGCGACATCAAGTCGCACTTCCCGCAGGTCAACATCCACGCCTTCAGCCCGCCCGAGCTGCACCACTTCACGAAGGTTTGCAAGCTGCCGATCCGCACGGTGCTGAAGCGGCTCAAGGAGGCGGGGCTGGGGAGCATTCCCGGCGGCGGCGCGGAAATCCTCGTCGATCGCGTGCGGCGGGAAATCACCCGCGGCAAGGTGATGACCGACGACTGGCTGAACGTGATGCGCGTCTGGCACCAACTCGGCGGCCGCAGCACGGCCACGATGATGTTCGGCCACGTGGAGACGCTGGCCGAGCGGATCGAGCACCTGGAGCGGCTGCGGCAATTGCAGGATGAGACGGGCGGCTTCACGGCCTTCATCTGCTGGACGTTCCAGCCCGAGCACACGGACATGGCCGACATCCCGCCGGCCGGCTCGTTCGAGTACCTCAAGACGCAGGCGGTCGCCCGGCTCTACCTGGACAATTTCCCCAACATCCAATCGAGCTGGGTCACCCAAGGGCTGAAGATCGGCCAACTGGCCCTCCTCTTCGGCGCCAACGACATGGGAAGCCTGATGATCGAGGAGAACGTGGTGGCCGAGGCCGGCACGGTCCACTTCCTCACGCTCCGCCAGATCCGCGAAGCGATCGAAGAGCTCGGCTTCACCCCCCGCCAACGCAACGTCCACTACCAGCTCCTCGACGAGTCCTGGGAACGCCGCGCCCTCGCCGCCAACGAGCGAGCCGAGAAGGATCGCCGCGAGGGTCAGTTGCTGCAGTTGGCGTGATAACGCCAACATGAAACCGCGCTAACAACGACCAGCCGCAACCGAGGTAATTGCAGGCGTGGGGGACGCCTCGATCTGCCTGTGCTCACGCCATCGACTCATACTGCACGAGTTCGACTTCCACTCTATCGGGATCGTAGAAGTAGAAACGACGACCGGGCGGGTAGTCGGGCTCGTAGTGAGGCTTGACCCCCAACTGGGACAGCCGTTCCCGGTATTCGTCGAGATCATCGACCACGATGCCGAAGTGATTCAGCCCAACCCGCTGATAGTCCACTTCGGCAGTCCCCGGCCGCGGCGCCTCAAAGAAGGCGATATAGATGTCGTCGTTGCCGACATGCGCCTCCTGCATTGCGGCAGCGGCATCCGCCCGCCAGCGGACATGGAAATCGAACAGCTTGCAGTAGAAGTCGATGGACCGCTGCAAGTCGGAGACGGTCAGATTCACGTGTTCGAGGATCATGGTCATTGCTCTCAATTCAACACGTGCTGCAGGGCCGGCTGCAATTCGGGGAAGCGGAAGGGGAAGCCGGCTTCCTTGAGCCGGTTGGGCAGGACGCGGGCGCTGGCCAGCAGAAGACCTTCGGCCATCTCGCCCAGGGCGAGCTTCGCTGCGAAGCGGGGAATGGGGAAGATGGTCGGCCTGCGAATGACGCGGCCGAGGGTCTTGGTGAACTCGTAGTTGGTGACCGGGTGCGGCGCGGCGCCGTTCACCGGTCCGCGGAGGGTCTCGTTCTCCAGGGCGAATCGAATCGCGGCGACGAGGTCGTCAATCGCGATCCAGCTCCACCATTGCCGTCCGCTCGAGACGCGACCGCCCAGGCCGAGCTTGAACGGCAGCAGCATCGTCGCCAACGGCCCCCCTTCCGCGGCGAGCGTGAGGCCGGTCCGCAGGTTCACCACGCGAATGCCCGCCTCCGCCGCCGGACCGCACGCCGCTTCCCACTCGACGCACACCTCGGGCAGGAATCCTTCGCCGGGCGGACTGGATTCGGTCAACTCCTCATCGCCGCGGTCGCCGTAGTAGCCGATTGCGGACGAGCAGACCATCACCCGCGGACGGCGATCGAGGCGGGCGAGCGACTCGGCCACAAACTCCGTTCCCGCCTTCCGGCTCTCGCGGATGCGTCGCTTCTTCGCCTCAGTCCAGCGTCCGGCGATATTTTCGCCCGCCAGATGCACCACCGCATCGGCCGCTTCAAGCTGAGTCAGGTCGATCTTCTTCTCGACGTAATTCCAAATCGCCTCGCCCTCCTTCGGCGACGATCGCACCATCCGCGTCACCTGGTGTCCGTGCTGCTTGAGGTCGGCCACCAGCCGCGATCCGATCAACCCCGTCGAGCCTGTAACAAAAACGTGCATGAGACGAATTTCCGTAGAACAGGCGGCCCGCCTGTTCCCGCATCGGTGCAGGCGAGCCGCCCGCACTACGAGAACCGCACCGCTCAACCTTTCTTCACACCCGTTTCTTCGGCCCACGCCTCCCACGCTTCCGCCATCGCGCGGGCGCGATCGGGATGCTTCTCGGCCAGGTCGGCCGTTTCGGTGCGATCGGCCTCCAGGTCGTACAACTCCCAACGGCGGACGAGCTTGTCCCACACGAGCTTCCACTTGCCCTGGCGGACGGCCCGGTTGCCGCTCCATTCCCAGCAAAGCTGCGCGTGCCCGGATCGCTCTTCGCCGCGGAGCACCGGCGTGAGGCTCTTGCCTTCGACGGGCAGGATTTCGCGCCCGTCGATCGTTTGCGGATATTCGGCGCCGGCCAGGTCGGCCAGCGTCGGCATGAAGTCGATGATGTGGCCGACCTGATCGCTCATCGCGCCGGGCTCGACCACGCCGGGCCAGCGGACAATCAGCGGCGTGCTGATCCCGCCTTCATGGACCCAGCTCTTATAGCGGCGGAAGGGCGTGTTCTGCGCCCAGCCCCAGGCGGGGCCGACGGCGGTGTAATCCTCCTTTTGCCCGGGGACGGCCGACGTGTCGCGGCCGCCCGGCTCTTCGGAGCAGCCGCCGTTGTCGGAGAGGAACACCACGAGCGTGTTCTGCTCCAGTTCTAACTCCCGCAGCGCGGCCAACAGTCGGCCGATGTTCTGATCCATGCAATCGACCATCGCCGCATAGACCGCCATCCGCAGGTCTTCCCACTCCTGGTCGGCGCCCTCCCAGGAATAGCTTTGCGAATCTTCGCCCGAGAGCGGCCACTGCGGATCAAGCAAGCCCATTTCAATCTGCCGCT
The DNA here is from genome assembly GCA_019347795.1 of Planctomycetota bacterium. Classification (GTDB taxonomy): domain Bacteria; phylum Planctomycetota; class Planctomycetia; order Pirellulales; family Pirellulaceae; genus JAHWKS01. The sequence goes on from JAHWKS010000476.1 coordinate 5,235, forward strand.
TATGCCGCTGCCGCCGCAGCTCGTTCCAGCCCATCATGTATCGCCCCTGGTATTTGG
>JAHWKS010000477.1 GCA_019347795.1 Planctomycetota bacterium
CTCTGCCCGGCCGCGACGCCGCTTGCTCCCACGCCGCGAAACTGCGGCCAGTTGCGTGCAGCGGCGGACATGGGCGCCAGGATGGTCAGTACCACCAGCAAGCGGGTTAGCATCGTTCAGGAGTCAGGGATCAGGGGGGAAGGTCCGATTCTGACTGCCGGGAAGTGACGCGTCAAATCGGCGATTCGGGGGCGTGATCTCAGCGTAGCCATCTACACCTCGGCACGGTCAATCACCACGCCTTCGTCGGGGCGGAGGCGGACGCTGCCGGTGACGTTTTCTCCTTGCCGATCGAGATGCGTGGAGACGGCGATGCGGCCGCGGGCGATCGGGTAATCGCTGCGGAATTCGCACTCCTGCGAGCCGAGGTTGAGGACCACGAGGAAATGCGAAGACTCGTCGGTGCGGAGGTAGGCCAGGATGTCCCCCTCGCCCTGGATGGCGTGATAGTCGCCGATAGCCAGCGCCGGCTGCGACCGCCGGAGGTCGATCAGGCGGCGATAGAGCGTAAGCATCGACTGCGGATCGTCGCGCTGCACCGCGACATTCGCCTCGCGGTAGTTCTTCGCAAGCGGCAGCCACGGCTCGCGCTTGCTGAAGCCGGCGTGCTCCTCGGCCGACCATTGCATCGGCGTCCGCTCGGGATCACGGCCCATCCCCAGGCCCGGGTTGTTGATCTCCGACGGATCGTGGATGCGGTTGGGCGGGATCGGCACGTTCTGCATGCCCAGCTCGTCGCCGTAGTACATGGTGGGCGTGCCGCGGAGGGTGAGGAGCATCATCGCCGCCACCCGGGCCTGCCGGGCGCCGACGCGGCTGGCGATCCGCGGCTGGTCGTGGTTCCCCAACACCCAATTCGGCCAGCCGTACGGCGGCAGCGACGCCTCGTAGTTCTCGATGGCCGACTCGATGGCGCGGGCCTTCCACGGTAGATTGATCAACTGGAAATTGAACGGCAGGTGCACTCCCGTGCCGTGGGCGCCGTAGTAGGTGACCAGCCGTTCAACGGGAAGGTAAATCTCGCCGACCATCATCCGCTCGTCATAATCGTCGATCACGCTCCGCATCAGGCCGATGATGTCGTGCACCTCGGGGCGATCGGTCGAGTACGTGGCCAGCACCTGGTGATGCGGCGGCATGCCCGGCTCGTATTCGGGATTGGGCGGGTTATCGCGGAACTCCTCATCCTTGACGATGTGCCAGATCACATCGATGCGAAAGCCGTCCACGCCGCGGTCCAGCCAGAACCGCAGCACGTCGAGCATCGCCTGCTGCACCTCGGGGTTCCGCCAGTTGAGGTCGGGCTGCTCCTTGAGAAACGCATGGAGGTAGTACTGGTCTGTCGCTTCGTCCCACTCCCAGGCGCCGCCGCCGAAGTTGCTCAGCCAGTTGTTGGGCGGACCGCCGCCGGGCGCCGGATCGCGCCAGATGTACCAGTCCCGTTTTGGATTGGTCCGCGACGAGCGGGACTCCCGGAACCACGGATGCTGGTCCGAGGTGTGGTTGGGCACAAAGTCCAGCATCACCTTCAGTCCGCGGCGATGGGCCTGGCTGAGCAGCTCGTCGAAGTCCTCCATCGTGCCGAAGAGGGGATCGATAGCGCAGTAGTCGGAGATGTCGTAGCCGAAGTCGGCCATCGGCGAAGGATTGATCGGCGACAGCCAGACCGCGTCCACCCCCAGCCATTGGAGGTAATCCAGCCGGCGGATTACGCCCCGCAGGTCGCCCACGCCGTCGCCGCTCGTGTCCTGAAACGACCGCGGGTACACCTGGTAGATAATCCCGCTCTGCCACCACTCATGGGTTTCGCTCATGATCGTCCCTGCACGCCGAAGACCGAGCCGCGGAAGGCGCCAACGATAGCGAAAGGTGCAATTCCGGCGCCGGGGCCAAACTCTTTCCGCGTCAACGCCGCGGCAGCGACAGGAGCGGCGGACTGGCGAGAATTGCCGGCGGCGGCGAGGCGTCCGAGGAGCCTCGGGCGCCGGCGCGAAGCGTCTGCTCGCAATGCGTCAGCAACTTTTCGGCATCGTCCGTATCAGTCACCGGCCAGAGGAGCAGTTGCGTCGCCAATTCGGCGGCGAAGCGACGACGACGTGGGGAAAGCTCGGGGGTGAGCGCGGCGAGCTCCTCAGCCAGATGCAGCGCCCGAGGCAGCGAGTCGTCGCGGGGAAGCAGCCGCCACGCGTCGAGCTGCTCGTTCAGGGCGACTTCAGCCGCTTCCGCCTCGACGGCTCGATCGCTCGCCAGCAGCTTGACGGTAGCGGTCACGCCTTCGTCGCCGAGAGACGTCATGCGGCGGACGTGGATCAAGACTTCCGTTTCCGGAAGCGCGCCAATCCGGCTCTCGATCCGCCGCGCCAGGAAATCTCGCGGCCGATATCCCGGCAGGCTAAGCACCAGGGCGGCAAGGCCCAGCGCGATGAATGTCGCGCAGGCGGTCGCCGTCCAGACTCGGCCGGGGAAGCGCATGGCCGCAGATTGTGCAAATCGCCCGGTTTCGTTCAAGAGCAATCCCCGTAGAACAGGCGGCTCGCGTCTCGCCTGTTTCCTTCCCATGTGCAGGCGAGCCGCGCCTGCACGTACGGGGCATGCAGGCGAACTGCCTGCAGCTACGCGCTTGCCCGCACTTCCAGATCCCGGCCGAAATAGTCGCGGCGGGCTTCGGGATGGCTGAGCACCTCATCCGGCCGACCGTGGCAAAGGACCGTCCCGCTGCGGATCACGTAGCTGCGCTGCGTAATCTGCAGCGTCTCGCGGACGTGATGATCGGTGATGAGGATCGCGATCCCATCGTCGCGGAGGTCGCTGATGATCTCCTGAATGCTTTGCACCGTGACGGGATCGACGCCGGCGAAGGGCTCATCCAGGAGGATGATGTCGGGATCGGAGATCAGCGAGCGGGCGATCTCCAGCCGGCGCCGCTCCCCGCCGGAAAGCGACCCCGCCTTCGACTTGCGGATGTGGGTGATTTTGAACTGCTCAAGCAACTGATCGCAGCGGTCGATCCGCTCGCGCCGGGGGATGTCGAGCATCTCCATGATCCCCAGCAGATTCTCTTCCACCGACAACGAGCGAAACACGCTCGACTCCTGCGCAAGATACCCCATCCCGCCTTCCTTGGCCCGCACGTGCATCGGCCAGCGCGTCACATCGACGCCGTTCAGGAACACCTGCCCTCGATCGGGCGCCGCCAGCCCGCACGCCATGCGGAAGCAGGTTGTTTTCCCCGCCCCGTTGGGCCCCAGCAGCCCGACGACCTCGCCCGGCTCGACCTGAAAGCTCACGCCGCCGACCACCTTCCGCCACCGCAGCGAGCGGGGAATTCGGTAGCTTTTTTCCAGGTTTCGTACCTCGAGAATCGGCATGATGTCGTCCTTGACGAAGGGGAGGCAAATCCCGGCGTTAGCCAAGAAAATCATCGACTCGCAACTCTGCGAGCGAAGGCGCCGTCAGCGCACGGTCCAGCAGTTCGCCGAGTTTGGCCTCGGGACACTTCTCAATGCGCGAATGAATATCGTGCGGAAGCGGAGCAAAGCGTTTTTCGAGAACCTCAAGGATTGTTGCTCGCCGCCCAAGCTTCCGTCCTTCCTCGAGTCCTTCCTCATACCAAGTTGTCGCCATTGCCTTGACCTCAGAGTATTCGTCTCTAGCTAATAATTGCTCGAACTTCGCCTGTTCCTCGGGCGAACGGAGCGGGAAGTATGCCTGTACAAACTCCGTTAGAAGAAACGTTCGATACTCATCCTCACCGCTTGCGACGACGCGAGAGAGCGATTCGACTTTCGTCTCCGCCCGGCGATCTGCGGGAATCGACATCGTCGCGGCCAGCGCCGCCGCGAGGGCGTCGCCGCGATTGAGGTAGCTTTCCGCCTCCAGCGCCGGCAGACCCACGTATAAGTAATTGTAGCGTACCACCTCGAAGTCCCCAAACCTCTCCTCATAGGAGTCGGCGCCGATGCCGTCCAGTCCGACGCGGAGATACACGGCCACCGGGAGAATCGGCTCGGTGTACTTCTGTCGCAGGCACGAAAAGTACTGAAACATGCGGAGCCGAAGCGGCTCGGCGGTATCGGCCGACTCCACCTCCACGTGAATAATCACCACGGTCCCCGTAGCCGCCGCGCCGCGGGCCGTCACGACCGGCTGCCGAAGCGGGAGCTTGCAAACCAGGTCGAGCGACCGGCGCCGTCCTTCCGGCGGATCGGGAAATGCTTCGTTCTCCAGCCATTCGACCCCGCCAAAATTAAACAGCCGGGCGCGCTCCGGCCAGAACAGCTCGAAGAATGGTCCGATAAACTCTTTGAGCAGCGTCTTGAAACGCTGGTCGTGGTCGTGCCGCGCAACATCGCTCGTTTCGGTCATCGCCGTCCTGGGGCGAACTATCGAATAAATCCCATCCGGGCGAAGTTGGGAAGAAATGGGACCGGGCGGCGCCAGTGGTGCGGCCAATAAATGAACAACGCTTTGCCGGTGAGCAGCTTGCGATCCACGTGCGGCTCCGGCTCCCAGATGCGGGCGTCCTTGCTTTGCGGGCTGTTGTCGCCCAGCGGGAAGAATTGATCTTTCGTCAATTCGAACGTAACCTCCCGCCGGTTTTCAAACAGGCTGGTCGTGTCCCACTGCGAGGGGTCGGTGAGGACCGCCTGAATCTCTTCGTCCGAAAGCGCGAGGTTATAGTCGTAGCCCGGCTGACCCGTGCCCTCCAGCGCGAGGTAATAGACGTCGCGGAGAATCCGCAGACTCTCGGCTTCGATCGCGGCGCCGTTCACCCCCAGTCCCGCCGGCGCCAGGTCGAGCGGATCCTCCGGGGTCCAATGCGGCTGCGTTTCGCCGGTCGGCTGGTAGGTTGTGGGGCCGGCGAACTCGACCACGTCGCCATCCACCCAAAGAGTGAGTTCGTTGTCGGCATTGGCGAATCGCAGCTCGTACGAGCCCGGCCCGCGCACCTCCGTCGCCCCTTTGGAGCGAATCTCCTTACCGGCCTTGCCGCCGTCCTCGCCAAGGAACTGCCCGCCGCCGTCGCCGATGACCAGCACCGCCTCGCCGGTTTCCACGTCGATGCGGGCCGTGTAGTGAACGCCCGCCTCGACCAGGTCCAAGAGCAACTCCCCTTCTTCACTTTTCACCGTCACCTCGGCCGCCAGGCCGATGTCGCCGACCCAGTGGGCGCCGGTCGCCTGGGAGCTTCGAAAAACCGGAGGCGCGTACAGCCCGCCGTAGTCCAACTCGCCGGTGTTATAGGCGTAAAAGTCGGCGATCAGATTCCCCTCGCGATCGCGCCA
>JAHWKS010000478.1 GCA_019347795.1 Planctomycetota bacterium
CTCGGCGCGCATCCCGATGATGCGGAGTTTCAAGCCGGCGGGCTGGCGGCGAAGTATCGTCAGGCGGGACATGTTGTGAAGTTGGTTTCGGTCACCTACGGCGCCGCGGGACATTATCAGACCTTCGGACCGCCGCTGGCGGCGGGGCGGAAGCAAGAGGCGGCGGCGGCGGGGCGCGTGATCGGCGCCGAGTACGTCACGTGGGACTTTCCCGACGGATCGTTGGTTCCCTCGCTCGAGGTGCGGCTTCAGATCATCCGCGAGATTCGCAGCTTCCAGCCCGACCTGGTGCTGACGCATCGTCCCTGCGACTATCACCCCGACCACCGCGCCGTAGGCGCGGCGGTGCAGGATGCGTCGTACCTGGTGACGGTTCCGGCTGTAGCTCCCGAGACGCCCGCGCTGCGGCGGGATCCGGTCGTGGCGTACATGCCGGATCTCTTTACGCGACCCAGCCCCCTGCGGCCCGATGTGCTGATCGACTTCTCGGAGCATCTCGAGACGGTGGTGCAGATGCTGGCCTGCCATCGCTCCCAGGTGTTCGAGTGGCTGCCGTACAACAAGGGCGCCGCAGAGGAGCTTCCTGCCGACGAGGAACAGCGCCTGGCGTGGCTTCGCGGTTGGCTCGATGCGCGGCTCCGCGAGCGGGCCGACCACTTCCGCGACGCGACAATCGCCGCCTTCGGCGACCGCGGCCGAAGTGTCACGTGCCTCGAAGTCTTCGAAATCAGCGAATACGCCGCGCCCCTCGACGCCGCCGCCCGAGAACGATTGTTTGGAACGTAGAACGGGCGGCTCGCCTGTTCCGCCGGCTGGCGTGCGCTGTCCGTCCGCGAAGAGCGAAGCGATGAGACGGTATCGTCTGTGCGTTTTTGGAGGTATGGCAGGGCAAAAAGAATTGTGAGCAGGAAGCTGTTTCAAAGGCTTGGCGACGCGCCGTCTGTTATACTCATTCCCGCCTGGTGAAACGGAGTCGGGCTTTGCTGGCGAGCAACCCGACAAGGGATAGCCAAGTCAGGGCGGGAAGAAAAACGCGCCTCGGCCCTGCCGGGAAACTCCGGCAGGGCCTCGTTTTAGTACATCACCGTTTGATTTTTCTATTTGCCCTGCCATGCCTCCAAAACGCACACGATTCGTGTTTGCGCCGTTCCCGGGAAATTGGGGCGATGATCGCTTGTCCGAATTGCCAAATCAGCTTCAGTCCCCAGCAGCGAGTTTGTCCGCGCTGCAAGTCCTATGAGCCGCCGCTCGAAGATCGGATGGAATACCTGGAGCGAATGGCCCAAGAATCGCTGAACGACGGGAATTCGCCCGGTTTTGTGGAAGCGTCGCTGGTCCGCGAAGGAATTGCCCCGAAAGCGGCGCAGGAAATCGTCATTGCCCAGTCGCAGAAAGTTCGCCGCGCCGCTCGAGGGCGAGGGCTGCGACGCATCGCGGTCGGGCTCGTGTTTTTATCTTTCGCCGCGGGGTTAGTCTTGGGCGGTGGACTGATCTTCGCGGAGTTCGGCAGCAAACTCCTGTTACGTAGCGGCCTTTTGCTTCTTTTTTTGGCGGTTCCGCTATTCCTCAGAGCATTGTACAACTTCGCACGTGGCCGTGATTGATCAGCTCGACGCACGATGGTTTCGATCCTGCTATTCATAAGTCCCGACCATGAATTGCCTACTTTTTGCGATCGCTATCACCGCCCCCGCCGCGGATGCCTGGCCTCCGGAACTCGAAGGCGCCGTCAATGGAACCGTGTCGTTCACGGACGAGTCGCTCTTCGAGGTTCCCGGGGCGGTTGCGGAAGAGGCGAAGCAAGACGGCGCAGCGCCATTCGTTGTCGCCAAGACGCCGCCGACGGTGGACCTCGCTTTTCATGGCGACTTGGGGCCGGATGCGGTGACCCGGCGGCTCTGGTCGTCATGGGGCGATATCTGCGTGGCGAGCGACGGCCGGGTCTACTGCGCGATCGGCGACCACGGCGATGCCGTCGGCGGCGACGCCCGCTGCTTCCTCTATTGCTGGGATCCGGAGCGCAAGAGGCTGGAGCAGGTGGTGGACATGAACCGCGTTGTGCCGCCGCGAGCGGGGCAGCCGGCGTGGTCGAAGGTGCACGCCCGCATCGACGAAGGGGCCGACGGCAAAATCTATTTCAGTTGCACGCTCAACGACGGCAATCGCGCCGGGCAGCCCGAGTACGGCTTTAACGAGCACCTTCCGGGCGGGCAGCTTTATCAATACGACCCGGCGACGGGAAAGACCACTGTCTTCGCCGATCTGCCGCCGCGGCGCTGCACGGCCACCTCGATTCTCGACCGCGACCGCAACACCTGGTGGTGCAATCTCGAAGCGGGCGAGGGCAACGCCTTGTGGGGCCTCGACCTCGCGACGAAGCAGCCCCTCTACCAAGGGCCGGACGGCTCGGTCGGCTTCAATCGCGCCTTCGCCTTGGCGGCCGACGGGGCGATTTTCTTCAACGGCGACGGCGGCAGTCTGTGGAAGTGCGATGCGGAGACGATGATGCAGACGAAGTCCTCATTCGGAGAATCGCCGGGAATGCGCTGCGCGACCCGCGAATCGAAGGACGGCTTCATTTACGGCGCTACGCACAAAACCAATCAACTCTTCCGCTATTCCCCGAAGCGGGATGAACTCGAATTGCTCGGCCCCAACTGGCTTACCGGGCAATACACCACCGTAATGATCCTTTCGTCCGACGAACGGTTCCTGTACTATCTGCCGGGCGCCCACGGCGGGGCATTCCGGCATGGGACTCCCATAGTGCAATACGAGCTGGCCACCGGGCGGCGGAAGGTGATCGCCTTCCTCGCCGAGACGATCGAGCGCCGCTACGGCTACGTCCCCGCGGGAACGTACGGCGTCAAGCTGAGCGCCGACGGCGACACGCTCTACGTGAACTTCAACGGCCACGCCGCCGATGACGCTCGCCCCTCGCACATGCGCCCCAACGGCTTCGGCCTCTGCGCCTTCGCCGCGATCCACATCCCGCCCTCGGAGCGGTAACATAGGCTGGGACGTTCTACCTTACGAATCCGCCGCTTTACCGCGCCCGTAGTGCTCTCTCAATCGGCGACGGCACGTCTCCACTTCCGCGTCGATCTGCCCGGCGGGGAGCACTCCGGACTCCGCCATCAATTCCGCGATTCGCCGCAGACAGGAATCGCTGAGCGTCCGCTCGAAGTGGAGCAGCAGCCGTCGCTCGACGACGTCGGACAGCCGTCGCGGCCAGTGGTTGGCGATCGCGTGGCGGACGTAGCGGAGCGGGATTTGCGTGTCGGGCAGGTTTTCGCGATCGTCTTCTCGATGATGCGACGTCTCGGCGAGCGCCGCCTCCGTGCTCGTTCCGCAGAGCCGCCATACCGCTTGAATTTGCGGAAGCGAATAGCGGAGCCGATCTGACAGCCGGCGTTGCTCCGCCGCGAGCGATGCGCGATCGGACGGGTAGCCCTCGCCGCCGGGGAGGGGACGCTCGCGCGAGTCGGCGATCGGCTCGCGATCCAATCGCTTCAGCACCGCCGCCGCCGTCTCTTCCGCCAGGGAGCGGCACGTGGTGAGCTTGCCGCCGATCACCGACATCAGCGGCACGGCGCCTCCCTCGTGCTCCTTCAAGAAGTGCCGGCGGGTCACCGCGCCCGGCGTCTCCGCCTCCGCGAAGGGGAGCGGCCGAACGCCGCTGTAGTGCATCGTGACGTCCTCGCGCGCCAGCGCCGCCTGCGGGAAAACGTCGTTGGCGGCGTCGAGCAAATACGCGATCTCCGCTTCGGTGGCGACCGCCGTCTCCGGCGGGCGATCGTATGGAAGGTCCGTGGTGCCGATCAGCGCCGCATCGCCGAAGGGGAGCAGGAACACCGGGCGGCCGTCGTCGGCTTCGGCATACACGCCCGACTCGCCCAGCGCCTCGCGAATCGCCGGCTGATGGGTCACGATGTGGCTCCCCTTGGTCCCGCCCATCAGCCGCGGCGAGGCGACGTGCAGCCGCGTGAGCGTGTGGTCGACCCAGGCCCCCGTCGCATTGATGACTGCGGCGGGAGCGAACCGATCGGCGACTTCGCCGGAGGTTTGGGCTTCGCTGCTGGAGACGGCGGCGTCGCGGGGAACGGGAGCGATCGTAGCCGTGCGTCCCGCCAAGTCGGCCCGATGATGCGTGAACACCCGAAACAAGGCGCCGTGCTCCTCCGCCGCGCGGCGGGCGTCCTCCAAGAGCGCCAGCGTGAACCGCTCCGGCTGCAGGATCTGCGCATCCCAGTACGAGCAGAGCCAGCGATACTTCGCATGGTCCACCGGCGGCGTGTTTGCATCGCCCGGCCGATGCACGCCGCGCCGCGGAAGCGTAGAGCTGCGGGCGAGCTTGTCATACAGCCACAGTCCCGCATTCACAAGCTGCAAGCCCCGCGGCTCGGGCATCAACTTTCTCTTTCCCACCCAACCGAAGAACCGCCGCAGGGCGCCGCGCGTTCCGCCGAACCGCGTCGCCACCGGAATGAACAACCGCAGCGGTTGCACGAACTGCGGCGCCAGCGTCAACAGCCGTGTCCGCTCGGCAAGCGACTCCCGCACCAGGCCGAACTCGCCGTACTCCAGGTACCGCAGCCCCCCGTGAATCAGCCGCGATGAGTACGCCGTGGCGCCCGAGGCGACATCGGCCGCATCGACGACTGTCACCGCCAGCCCATTGATCGCCAACTCCCGCGCAATCGCCGCCCCATTAATGCCGGCGCCAAGTACGAGGATGTGCGGAGCTGCGTTCATCGCTCAAGCGGCGGGAATCTGGCGAAGCTTTTCCTATTCTACGACCGCAGCGGACGGTCCGGCGGAAATCCGAACGCGCAAGCGGTTTTACACAGCCGAGCGGCCAAGTATACTCTGTACCGCAACCTCACCCCCAACAAGAATCTTTCGGAGTTCTTCTATGGCGAGCGATCAGTACGGCGTGCCCAAGCCAGAGGACAAGCCACCGGCGAAAGTCCAGGGACGATTCCTGATCTTTCTGGCGAGCTTCTTCACGCTGATCGCCGCCGGAGTGGGGTTCGCCATCCGTAGCGGCATCCTGGGGGATTGGGCCGCGGAGTTCGGCTTCACCAAGGGGGAGCTGGGCACCATCACCGGCGGCGGCCTGGTGGGCTTCGGCGTGACGATCATCATCTTCAGCCTGTTCGTCGATCAAATCGGGTACAAGCCGCTCTTGATTTTCGCGTTTCTGTTACACGCGCTCTCGGCCGTGGTCACGCTGGCGGCGACCCCGGTCTACGAGGCCGCGGGCAAGGACGCCACC
>JAHWKS010000479.1 GCA_019347795.1 Planctomycetota bacterium
CACGCGGCAACGTCCCAGAGCTTTACGCTGTGATCGTAGCTGCCCGAGGCCAGAGAACGGCCGTCTTGAGAAAAAGCGACGGAAAAGACCGCCCCGCTGTGACCGGAAAGAATGGCGGCGACGGCCTCGGCCTTCAGATCGTGCACGACGACCTGTCCCCTGCGCGTTCCCACGGCCAGAAGCCCACCGTCGGGGGACAGCGCGACGGACAGAACGCCGCCGGTCTGCTCATCGAAGCCGGCGGATTCCCGCCCGGTCGAGACGTTCCACAGTTTCGTCTCGCCGGCGGCCTCTCTCGTCAGAAACCTCGCTGTGGGGTCGCCTGTCCCCAGGCCCAAATGAGCGCTCCCGCTCGCGAGCATGGTCCCATCGCTCGAAAACGCCACGGAGCTGACGGGGGCAGTGTGCCCTTCCAGTACGGCCGTTTGCTCTCCCGTCGCTGTGTTCCAAAGACGAATGGTCCGGTCTTGTCCGCCCGTCGCCAGCAACTTTCCGCCGGGGGAAAATGACAGCGACATGACGCGTCCGACGTGGCCCTCGAGGGCCCGCTTTTCCTGGACGAAGGGAGCTTCTCGCAGCTTGATAATGCCGTCTTCGCCTCCGGTGGCAATGATCTCACCGGCCGCTGAATATGCGACGGCATGGATGGCGCCAGCGTGTCCGCGGAGCGTGTGCCGCTGACTGTGGCAAAGCTGCCAGAGATAGTGCCACTCGAATCCCCGCAGGTCCTGTTCGCGCTGAGCGGGGCGGACGCTGTCGAGCAGCTCGAGCACGCGCGCGGTGTCTCCCGTCTCCCAAGCCTGATGCGCCAGCTTGATCCGTGCCGCATAGAGATAAAGCCGTTCTTTCTCCGCCAGCCCTTCGGCGCGTATTCGCTGCGCGTTCGCAACTTTCTCTTGGCCTTTTGCCAGTCGCTCCTGTTCGGTCGCCTTCCTGAGAGCGGCTCTCTTTTCCTCCAGCGCCGCTCGCTCCTTCCGCAGAGCTTCCGATCTCTCCACGAGCGCCAGCACCGTGGCATTCCGCTCGCGCGCCACCCGAATGTTGCTGAAGCCGAGCGCCACGACCGACACCGCGAGGGCCGATATGATCAGCAGCGCCATCGTCAGCGAGACCTTATTCCGCCGCGCGAACTTCCGGAACCGGTACGCCGCCGACGGCGGGCAGGCCGCCACCGGCTCGTCCGCCAAGTAGTTCTGCACGTCCCGGGCGAAGGCATTGGCCGTCTCGTACCGCCGGCCGCGGTCCTTTTCCAGGGCCTTCATCACGATCCAGTCCAACTCGCCTCGCACCAGTGCACTGAGTTTCTTCGGCTCCGTCCGCCGGCGGGCCGCGACGGCAGCCAGCGTGGCGGACGTTCCCAGACGCGTGCTCGGCCGGACCGGCTCTTCCTCGCGGATGACGCGCAGGACCTCTTCGAATGCGGCCGAGCGCAGCCGTTCGCGGCTGAACGGCGTCCCGCCGGTGAGCAGTTCGTACAACAGCACGCCCAGCGAGTAGACGTCGCTGCGGGTGTCGATGTCCAATTGATTGAGTTGGGCCTGCTCGGGGCTCATGTACTCCAGCGTGCCCACGATCTGGCCGAACTGCGTGAACATGGTGCGCTCGGTGAGCCGCTGCTCGATCGCCTTGGCGACGCCGAAGTCGATCACCTTGGGGACCGGCCGGCCGTCGTACAAGCTCACCAGCACGTTCGACGGCTTGATGTCGCGGTGAATAATTCCCTTCTGATGCGCGTGCTGGATCGCCTCGCAGACCGGGATGAACAGCTCCAGCCGCTCGCGCGGCGTGAGCCGGTTGTGGTTGCAGTAGTCGGTGATGGGAACGCCCTTGACCAGCTCCATCACGAAGTACGGCCGGCCTGCTTCCGTGGCGCCGGCGTCGAGCACGCGGGCGATGTTCTGATGCTCCATCATCGCCAGCGCCTGCCGCTCCGCCTCGAAGCGGGCGATCACCTGCTGCGAGTCCATGCCCGGCTTGATGATCTTCAGCGCCACCTTGCGGCGGACCGGCGTGGTCTGCTCCGCCATGAACACGACGCCCATGCCTCCCTGGCCGATTTCCTGCAGAAGTTTGTACGGCCCGATCGCCGATCCCGACTCCTCGCGGATCGACTCCGCGACCAACGTCGGCGCGGCCTCTTGCGGATCCGCGGCCACTGCCGGACGCTCCAGAAAGCTCGCCGGCTCGTTACAGGCGGCCAGGAGCGCTTCGACGCGCCGCCGCAGCTCCGCGTCGTCCCCACAAGCTTCGGCAAGATACGCCTCGCGTTCGGCCTGCGGGGGCTTGTCGACGGCGGCAAGAAAAATGGCTCGGACATCGCCCGCGACGCTCATGGCGTGCTCCTCAACGAGTATCGCTTCCCGAAACTATGCGCCGTCGCCCAGGGATTTGTCTCACGCGATTCCGGCGTCTGAAAAATTTTCTTCTGAGTCAGCCGCCGTCTTCCAGCTCGCACTGAAGCCATGCGCGGGCGTAGGTCCAGTGACGATAGGCTTTTGCGCGGGAGATGCCCAAGCCCTTCGCGGCCTCTTCGAGGGAGAATCCGGCGAAGAATTTCAGCTTCACGATCTCTGCCGCCTCCGGGTCGCCGGCGCCGAGCTTCTCCAGCGCCTCGTCAATGGCCAGCAATTGCTCGATCGGCAATGACAGAGAGAGGGCCGGCTCCTCCAACTCCACGCGTTCCCGGTCGCCGCCGCGTTTGAGGCGCGAGCGGCGGCGGGCGCTCTCGATCAACACGCGCCGCATCGCCTCGGCGGCCGCTGCAAAGAAGTGCCGGCGATTCTCCCACGCCGCTCCCCGCTCCGCCCCGACCAGCCGCAGCCACGCCTCGTGCACCAGCCCGGTCGCATCCAAGATGTGCCCCGGCGCCTCACCGGCCATCTTCTGCTTCGCCAGCCGCCGCAACTCGTCGTACACCGCCGGCAACAGCACCTCCGCCCCCCGAGGGTCATCCCGATCCAGCGCCAGCAGCATCTCCGTGACGTCGCTCATGGCTGCATTGTACGGTCCTCGAGTATCAACGTGTTACGTCCAGTCGGCGGCCGACGCGAATCGCGGTCGGCGGCGGTCATCAGCGCGATTACGGCCAGCATCAGGAGGGCGACGCGGCCGACAGTCTTGCGATTTGCCTCGCCCATGGCGAGCGATGCGAGGTGATGGAGCAGCCCTAGGGCGAAGAGCACGCCGGTGGCGAGAAACGCCGTCGCCGTTAGATCGCCTCCTAAGAGACGGTCTTGGCGAACCGCCGGAACCTGCGTGACGATCCAAAGCCCCACGGGAATCTGCGACAGCGTCGCCAGCAGCGCGATCCGGCCGCCCCAAACCGCCAACCGCGTCGCGTCTGAACTCGACTCGCTATCCGCGGAAAACTGAACTGCAATCACCGCCATCGCCACCCCCGCGACCGCCAGCGATGCGACCCAGAAGTGGACCGTTAGCGCGAGAACCTCGCCTTGCCAGATTTGTGAGGCGAACGACGAATCCTTCAGAGATTCGGCTTCATTCACCTCCCCCGCCGCGATTTGCCCGATGAGGATGAACAGCGGCGGGAAGTGATACAGCAGGTTCGTGGCGCTCAACAACGCAATCACCGATCGCCCCACGCGCGCTGCGGTCCCGCCCGCAGAGAACTTCCACCACAGCCAATAGGCCGTCATCAACAGCGTCGAGAATCCCAGTTCCCACGCTCCCCAGTAAAGCCGCGACGTGAGCCGATCCAGAAGCTCCCGCCAGAACTCGGGCGTCCATGCCAGCAAGGCGATCGCTGCGCCGAGCAGCATCCCCGCCAGGAACGACCCCAGCGACGCCGCCGCCAGCGCACTTCCCACGCGCCCGGCTATCGAATCGCCGCGCCGCTCGCGCCAGTCGAGCCACACGCACGCCAGCGGCCCGGCGGCCGCCAGGTTCATGCACGCCAGGTGCGCCGACAGCGCGATGGTGATGAGGAGAAAGCTCAAGCGAATCGTTGCGTTGCAGAATTCATTGCTTCCGAATCCTTCCGTGACGGTTTAGATTATTTTGTAGCCGCCCCTGCCGACAACCGCCTCAGTGTTGATCGGAAATTCTGATTCATTTGCGGCGCCCATCGCACGAAACGCCTATGGTCCCTCTTACCCCGCGTTATCTCGTCCCCTTTCATCCCAAGCAGGTCCCGCATTACTTCACGGATGTGCTGATCGTCGGCGGCGGACTGGCGGGGATGCGGGCCGCCAACGCCGTCCCGCCGCCGCTCTCGTGCGTGATCGTCACCAAGGACGCGGTGCGGCAATCCAACAGCAGCTATGCGCAAGGCGGGATCGCGGGTGTGCTTGATCCGGAGGACCGCTTCGAGGACCACATCTCCGATACGCTCACCGCCGGCGCCGGCCTCTGCGACCAGCGCGTGGTCGAAGCCGTGGTGCGGGATGCGCCCCATCGCATCAATGAATTGATCCAATGGGGCACCCAGTTCGACGAGCAAGCCGGCGAATTGCTCCTGGGACGCGAAGGAGGGCACAGCCATCGCCGCATCGTCCACGCCCTCGGGGACGCCACCGGCAAAGAGGTGATGCGGGCCGTGATCGACCGCACCCGCCGACTTCCCAACGTGCAGATTTGGGAAAACACCTTCACGATCGATCTCCTCACGCACGACGGCGCCTGCCGCGGCGCGCTGGTGTGGAACAACCGCCACGGCAAGACGCTGCTGTGGGCCAAGCAGACGATCATCTGCACCGGCGGCGCGGGGCAGATTTACCGCGAGACGACCAACCCGGCGGTCGCCACCGGCGACGGCCACGCCATCGCCTACCGGGCCGGCGCCGAAGTGCGCGACATGGAGTTCATGCAGTTCCATCCCACGGTGCTCTACATCGCCGGCGGCGCCCGCAGTTTGATCACCGAGGCGATGCGCGGCGAAGGCGCGCACTTGATTGATCACAACGGCCGCCGCTTCATGCCCGAGTACGACGAGCGGGCCGAGCTGGCCCCGCGCGACGTCGTCTCCCAGGCGATCGTCGCCCAGATGGAGAAGACCCGCTGGCCGTGCGTCTACCTCGACCTGAGCCACCTCGACGCCAACCTCGTTCGGCGGCGGTTCCCCGGCATCGCCGAGACGTGCGCCCAGTTCGGCATCGACATCGCCAAAGACAGCATCCCGGTACGTCCCGGCGCGCATTACATGGTCGGCGGCGTCAGCGTGGACGAGAGCGGCCGCACCACGCTTCCCGGCTTGTGGGCCGCGGGCGAAGTGACCTCAAGCGGCCTCCACGGGGCGAATCGCCTCGCATCGAACA
>JAHWKS010000480.1 GCA_019347795.1 Planctomycetota bacterium
TGAACGGCAGATAGACGAAGAACGGCCGCCCGCGGTTTTCACGGATGAACTCTCACGCCGCGTCGGCGAATAAGTCGGTGCTGTAACCCTCGACCCGGACCGGCTCAGTCCCGCGGTGCATGTCGAGCCGGCCGTTGTAGACGTGCGTGTAATAATCGATGTTGCCGGAGGCGTGGCCGAAAAATTCGTCAAAGCCGCGCTCGGTGGGGCGGCTCCCATCCGCGAAGCCGATGTTCCACTTGCCGAAGCACGCGGTGCGATAGCCGAGCGGCCGCAAGAGTTGCGGAAGCAAGACCTCCGACTGACGCAGCCCCACGCCGTAGTTGCCCTCGATGCCGGGAAGCTGGATCGCCAGCCCGTGCCGCTGCGGGCGCCGGCCGGTGAGGAGCGAGGCCCGCGAAACGGTGCAGGTCGGCGACGCGGTGTAGAAGTCGGTGCACCGCACCCCCTCCTGCGACAGCCGGTCGAGACTCGGCGTTCGGATGACCGGATTGCCGTAACACGCCGCGTCACCATAGCCGAGGTTATCGGCGGTAATCAGCACGATGTTCGGCGGTTCGGCCGCGAACGCGGCGCCGGCGGCGATCGAGAGAACGCCGCCGAGAATTCGGAGTGCGAGCTTCATGAGTTTTTCGGGAGGTTCTGCGAATCGTATTTTCTCAACCAGCGCGTGCGAACCAAATGGAGCGTAATCAGAATTCCCAGTCCCGAAAGCCAGAGCCATGCCGATCCGCCGAACATGGTCCAGTGGCTGGCGCCGCTCATGATTGCGGGTTGCGAGTAGCCGAGCTTTCGCCACGGCGCGTCCAGCGTGGGAAAGAAGCCATCGGTGAGGACGCTCCACGCGCTCCTGCGCCACGTGATGGCGAGGGTCAGCTCCTCCCGGGCAATGGCGACGTTCTCCATGCCCTGATCGGCCATCCAGTCAAGCAAGCCAAGGTCATTGGACGGCATGCGGCTGAACCGATAGGTCCATTCCGCCCTTCCGCCGGAGCCGGCCAGCAGCGCGCAAAAGAAAGCGATCCCCGCCATCGCTTCCAGCACACTGAACAGGTCAAACCGCGGCCAGCGGGAACTCGCGTTCTTTCCTTCGTCGGCGCCCATGATCAACCTATGACGTTTCGGCCGATGAGGATTCGCGACGCGTTCGGACTAATTCTTCGAACCAGTTGATGTTAAACAGAAGGCAACAGAGAGAACAGAGAAGAGGATTGCTGAATTTCGGTGATTCCTTTTCTGTTCTCTCCGTTCCCTCCTGTTCAAATTCTTCTGTGTCACAATGGCAAACGCCGAGTGCGAAACGGTGTGGGCATCGTCGTTGTATACGTCCTCCGACGTCAGCATATACCACGAAGAACTGTTATCGGCGCCAGGCGAACCATTTTTGCAGGATGGATTTCCGGCGGGGTGTGAGGCGGGTGCGGCTGTAGGCGTCGGCGAGTTTGCGGACCGCTTCGGTTTGCGTGGGATAGGGATGGATCGTTCGGGCAATCTTGCTCAGGCCCAGGCCGGCGGTCATCGCGAGGGTGATCTCCGAGATCATGTCGCCGGCGTGGGCGGCGACGATCGTGGCGCCGAGGATGCGGTCGCTTCCGTTTCTCGCCAGCACGCGGGCGAAGCCGGTGGTCTGGCCGTCGAGAATCGCGCGATCAACATCGTGGAGCGGCTGTTCGAACGTCTGCGTCTTGATCCCTTGCTCCTCCGCCTCGCGCTCGTAGAGGCCGACGTGGGCGATCTCCGGATCGGTGTAGGTGCACCAAGGGATCGTGAGAGCGCTCACCTTGGCGCGGCCGAAGAAGAGGGCGTTCTGCAGGACGATCCGCGCCATCGCGTCGGCGGCATGCGTGAACTTGTACCGCGAGCAGATGTCGCCCGCGGCGAAGATGCGGCGGTTGGTCGTCTGCAGCCGGTCGTTCACCGAGACGCCATGCTTGTCATGTTCGACCCCCGCGGCTTCCAGCGAAAGTCCTTCCACATTCGGCGCCCGGCCGACGCCGACGAGGATCTCATCCACGGCAATGTCGTAGTGCCCGCCATGGGAATCGACGCTGAGCCGCTTTCCGTCATCGGCCCGGTGAACCTTCAGCTCCTTGCCGCAGCACAGAAGCTGCACGCCGTCGCGGCGCATCGACTGGAGCACGAGCTCGGCCGCGTCGCGTTCTTCGTTCGGCAGAACGCCGTGCTGCGCCTCGACGAGATAGACGTGACTGCCGAAGCGGGCGAAGGCCTGCGCCAATTCGCAGCCGATCGGACCGGCCCCGATCACCGCCAGGCGACGGGGCAGCGCTGTAAGCGAGAAGACGGTTTCGTTTGTGAGATAGCCGGCCTCTTCGATGCCGGGGATCGGCGGAGCGGCCGCCCGGGCGCCGGTCGCAATGACCGCCCGCTTGAACTGCAACGTCGCCTCTCCCACCCGGACCGCATCCTCGCCGGCGAACTCGGCCTGGCCGAAAAAGACATCGACGCCGGAGTTGTGGAGCCGCTCCGCGGAATCGTGGGGACTGATCTCCGCGCGCAGGCGCCGCATCCGCTCCATGACCGCGGCGAAATCGACCTCCACGCCGGGCGGAACCCGGATGCCGAACTCCGCCGCATCCCGCACCTCGGCCAGCGCCCGCGAAGCGCGGATCAATGCCTTCGAGGGGACGCAGCCGACGTTCAAGCAGTCGCCGCCCAGCAGATGCCGTTCGATGATCGCCACCCGGGCGCCCAGCCCCGCGGCGCCGAAGGCCGCAATCAAACCCGCGGTCCCGGCGCCGATCACGACCAGGTTGTATCGCCCCACCGGCTCAGGATTCCGCCATGCGGGCGGATGGGCGTTGGCCGCCAGGCGGCGGTTGTGCTCGTCATCGGGCAGAACTGTGACGATCTCATGCATGGAGTCCGTCCGTCGGCGGCGCCCGGCCTTCCATCGACTCCGCGGAAGAATGCAACGACAGCGGACGCTTCGGCTCGGCGCCGAGTTTGTTAACGGGCCGTCACCTTGGCGACCTTTTCTTCCGCGGCCGGGGCGGCGGCCGGCGCCTTGGCCGCGCTTTCGGTCAGCCAGAGCAAGACGGGCGACGCGATGTAAATCGTGCTATACGTGCCCGCCACCACGCCCACCAGCATCGCGAAGGCGAAGCCGTGGATTCCCTGCCCGCCAAGGGCGTAGAGGATTCCCACCACGACCAACGTCGTGCCTGAGGTGAGGATCGTCCGGCTCAGGGTCTGATTGACGCTGGCGTTGACCATCTCCTGCGTGAGCCGCGGGCTCTTGCCCTTGATCTCGCGGATGCGGTCGAAGATGACGATCGTGTCGTTCAGCGAATAACCGATAATTGTCAGGAACGCCGCGACCACCGGCAGGCTGATCTTGAAGTTTTCGATCAAGAGGAAGCCGAAGGCAGTGGCCAGCCAATAGCTGAGCGCCACGGCGCCGAGCATCACAAGAATGTCGTGCACGACCGCCGCCACCGCGGCCAGTCCGTACGCCACGCGCTGGAAGCGAATCCAGAGGTAGATAACGATTCCCACCAGACTCAAAAGCAGGGCCAGGCCGGCGGTGCGCTGCATGTCGGCCGCCACCTTGCCGCCGATCTTGCTGGCGGACGGAAATACCGGCATCTGCGCGAAGTCCGCCTGCAGCTCCTCCAGCACGCGAGCGGCTGCGTCCGGCGCCAGCGGCATTGTGATCCGCCATTCGCGGTTGCCTTCACCCAGCGGTTGCACCGCGACGGCGTCGGCGTCCAGGTCCACGCCGATGTCGGATGCGGCCGACTCCAGTTGGAACTTGAGGGCGTCATCATCGATGCTGTAACGGAACGTGAGCACCGACTCCGAGGCGCCCACCTGGCCGAAAGTTTGCGCCGCCAGCAGGAGATTAACCGGTCGCGGCATCGCCAATGCGGACGGGAAGGGGTCGGGGTGGTTTTTCGGCCGCGAGTCTCTCAACGCCGAAAGTTCCTCGACCGAAAAACCTCCCCGACCCCGCCGCGAGGCGCCGTCCGTGGAGGCCGGCTCCTCCGGCGCGACCGGAGGCCGCGGCTCGGCGGCTCGGGGGCCATCCGGCGAAGCGGACGTTTCTGCCGGCTCGCTCGGCGGCGTCTTCTCAGGAGTATCAGGCGCGGTTTTCGCTTTCGGCGCCGGCGCCTTTTCCTTCGGCGACTCTGCCTTACCAGTCGCTTGCTTCGCGGGCGGCGCGGCGCCAATCGCCTCGGGAGGCGTGTAGCTCACCTCGCGCATCATCAAGAGGTTTTCCTCTCCCTGCGCGAACAACCGCTGCACCGCTCGCTCCAACCGTTCGACGCTGGGGAACGAGGTGACAATCTTCCATGCCCGCCCGTATTCCATCGCCCGGCCGGCGTCGTCGGTGTAGGCGGGGAGTCCCAACAGGCTGAGGTCGAAGTCGGCGGTTTCCAACTCCGCGTCCAACTCCTCGATCCGCGCTGCTTCCTCCGGATCGGCTGGATCAAGCCTTTCCCGCTCCGCGCTGACCACGTCTCGGTAGGTGGCCAGGAACGTCTCTTTATCCAGCCGCTCGCGGACTTCCGCTTCGGTGAGCGGTTCGGTAAACAGCACGTCCACCGAGGTGCCGCCGATGAGGTCGATGTCGAAGATGTTGACATTCCGGTATCCCACGCCGGCCAGGCCGATGGCGATGAAGATCACGGACGCGGCCATCGCGAGCTTTCGCTTGCTGAGGAAGTCGATCCGCGTGGCCCCCAGCCATTGCACCATGCGGAGCTCGCGGAACCAATGCCGGCGGTCGCCCAGCTCAAAGATCGTCCGCGAGCAGTAGATCGCCGTGAACATACTCATCAAGATGCCCAGGATGAGCGTCACCGCGAAGCCGCGGATCAAGTCGGTGCCGATCGCGTAGAGCACCAGGGCGGTGATGAGCGTCGTGACGTTGGCGTCCACGATCGTGGTCGTGGCCCGGGCGAAGCCGTTGCGGATCGCCATCCGGGCCTTCGCCCCGCGATTCAGCTCCTCGCGAATTCGCTCAAAAATCAGGATGTTGGCGTCCACCGACATGCCGACCGTGAGCACCAATCCCGCCATGCCGGGCAGCGTGAAGCTGGCGTTCAGCAGAATCATCACCGCCACGATCAAAAGCAGGTTAATCACCAGCGCGCCGCAGGCGATGATCCCGGCGAAGCGGTAGTAGTACAGCATGAAGATGAGCACCAGCACCAGCGAGAAGGCAATCGCCCACGAGCTTTGCCGGATGGTCACGGCGCCGAGGAGGGGACTGATCTGGCTCTCGCTGGTCGGCAGATCGGAAGAGC
>JAHWKS010000005.1 GCA_019347795.1 Planctomycetota bacterium
TAGCGGAACGTGTAAGGATTTCCGTTCACTTGCATCGCCGCCTCGCCTCGCACGCCGCTTGCATTCAACGGCCGTCGCGAAGGCGAGTAAACGTAAATCCGCATCTCTGAGGGCGTGTACACCACCTCGAAATAGTGCCAGCGGGTCGCCGTGACCTGGCCGCCATGGAGCGGGCGCAGCGGAAACTGGCCGAGATTGAGATCGTCAGCCGGCCTATGCGGAGCTTTCCTGGCGCCTTGCGCAGAAGGTTCCTTTTCGCAGTTGCGGCAGCCTCCATCAGCGGCCGCAACGCGCGCGACGCTCGTTACGACGAAGAACGCTGCGATGTAGAAGGTGGTCGCGACTCGGCTAATCCGTCCGCGCAAGTTTTCACATCGAGTGTTGGTCATAATTCGAATCCTTTCCTTTGAGAGGCATAATCCGGGCTGCAGCATCGGCGCCCGTGCCTGGTCTTCCGAAGCGTTGAAGCATCAAGCGTTGATCGCGCGCCGACTCGATGGGGTCGCCGTCATCAGAGCGACGACCATGTCCGACAGACGCAGGAGATCGCCGCCGTACGCCAGCAATCTTTCGATCTGGAGAAAATCCGCCATCCGCTGATCGTATGACGACGTTCGAGTCTGGTAGAGCCACACCCGAATTCGCGGGTCAACCAGTTGCATTTTGGCTGCCATCAGCCAACCGCTCTGATCGAGCGGACGAGCGTTCGCCAGGACCAACATGGGACGATAGCGGCCACACAACTTCACGGCCTCGTGCGCCATCTTGGCGCGGAGAACCGGAACGCCCGTCTCCGCCAGATCGTAGGCCAACCGAGCAAACACCTCATCGCGATTTTCGGTGAGCAGCACGACGGGACGGCGCGGCTTGCAGGGGTCAACGGAGCAATTCTCGGCGATAGGCGCGCGGGCAGACAGCATTTTTCTCTCCTCCGTGGCGGGAGCGCGCTGGCGCGCTCGATGGTCGAAATGGAAGCACAGCATGGGACGCGGAATCACGCCGGGATTCGCAACGTCGGAAGAGGCCTGCAGACGCCGGATACACGAGAATCCGGCGATGAGAGGAGAGTGAGATTACCGCGTGAAGCGGCACAGCAAGACGCAACGGACTGCGCCGGAGGGTATCGAGCGGAGAACTTCCTGCCGCCGAAACGACCCTAAATCCGCCGCCGCATTGTTCGCTGGCGCCGGAGAAATGGGAACGTCCGCATTCGATCCGGCAACGAAAGCGGGCCCCACGTCGTCGGGAACCGCAACCATGGACGCATCCCACCCACAACAGCCATACGGACAACGGCACGGCCGAGTTCCCCCGGGGCCGGATCGCCCGTCATGGCAGCAACAATCCAGCGCCGATACATCCGCGTCGGCGCCGGAGGCCGACGTACAGCAAGCGAGCCGTGAAGGGACAATGGCGCCGGATCGGCCAGCGCCGGGTGTTCGGCAGCAGCAACTTGCCGCCCGGATTTGCTCAATCGGAAGTACAATGGCGATCAACACCATGCACTTGACGAGGGTTCCGGAAAGGCGGTTCATGACGTGGGTTCGCGGCGCCGAAGAGGAAAAAACACACCGGAGTGAGCCTGATCGTACCATCGGCAGATTTATGGGGCGGCTTGAGCGAAAACGTCGTAATACGCCGACCTGGAGACGCCGGAAAGCATCTTAGCAGCTCCAACTAATTAGCGGCCGTCGCCGTCCTCACTCAGGAGCGCTCGGATCGTCCTCTCGTATGTGTCGCCATCCCGCTCCGAAAAGCGGGATCCCAATTGCGTAAAGCGGATGACGCCCACGGCATCAACGATGTATGCCGGTCACGAAGAGCCGTAGTCGCGTTCGAGAGCCGAACCCGAGCCGTTGGCGACGGGGTAATCGACGCTTAATTCGCGGGTCCGCCGTCGGGCCCGTTCAGGCTGACGATCGAGAGAAATCCCCAGCACCAGCAGCCCCTTGTCGCGGTATCGCTCGTACACCTTTTGGAGATGGACCATCTCCTCGGTTGTGGCCGGTCAATAACGAATAAAAAAGACCACCGCTGCGCGTGGGCGGCTCACTCTGCCCTCGGCGTCCTTGAACGCGAGCGCTCCGTTCGTCCGGCTGAGGACCAGCGTGCCTTCGGAAGCTAGTGAAGGGAGACGAATCTCCGGCAGCCGGTCCCCCGGCCCAAGACGACGCTGCTGTCCGCAAGCATCGAGAGGTCCGATGGAAAGACCCAGCGCGAGCAGTGCTACGAGGTGTGTTTTCACGTGCATTTTCCTCATCCTTTCTGTTTGATTCGGCAACGGGCCTACGGCAATTCCACGGCAGGAACTTCTTCAAGCTCCACCGGCCAGGTGGTGATGGCGCAGCCCACGGCCCGCTCCAATGAGGCGAGGGCCTGCTCGCGCCGGGCGAGACGGCGGTAGTAATCGGTGCGAAACACGAGGAGGTCTTCGTAAGTGTCGATGAGCTGCTGAAAGCCGATGCGATTGACGGCGAAGGCTTCCAGCGAGAGGTCGAACGTCTGCCGGGAGAGCGGCAGGATGTCCTGGGCGAGAATCTGAACGATGCGGTCGTGCTCGACGGCCTGTGCGTAGAGCGTCTGGACTTCCGCCCGCACCTCGTCCCAGGTCGCTTCGTATCGCTGGGTCGTGCGGGCGGCCTCGAAGCGGGCTTC
Source organism: Planctomycetota bacterium (assembly GCA_019347795.1). GTDB lineage: Bacteria > Planctomycetota > Planctomycetia > Pirellulales > Pirellulaceae > JAHWKS01. The sequence continues at coordinate 2,656 of JAHWKS010000005.1, forward strand.
CTGCAGGGCAGCGTCGTATTTCTGTTGGTAAACGGGCAAGTTGAATCCCACCATCAGCGCGAAGGAGTCCTCGCCGGTCGCCACGCGGCTCAATCCGGTGGGGCCCATCGCGTGCCAGTTGAAGCCGAGGGTCAGGTCGGGATAGTAGTTTCTCTCAGCCAGCGCAATGGAGGCCCGATCGCGGTTCAGCTCGCGGCGAAGGGCCTCGAGGTTGGGCTGGCAGCGATCGATCATCGCCACCAGCACATCGGCGCTGCGAGGCAGACGCTCTCCGTCGATTGACGGACGAACATCAAGACGCACGCTCGGCGGGAGGGACAGCGCTTCCGCCAGGCGGGCCAGCGCTCGCTGCTGCTCCTGCTGAAACTCGACCAGCGCGGTTTGAAGCCGCAGAAGCTCCACCTGCGCCTGGTAGACGCTTTCCAGGCCAATTTCTTGGGCCGCGACCTCAAACCTCGATCTGGTGATCTCGATGATCTCTTCCAGGCGCGCCTGAAGGTCCCGATTCACTTCAATGGCGCGCTCCAGGAAATAGAGATCGGAGTAAGCGAGCTTCACTTGCTCCACCACGTTCAACTCCACCGCGGCCGCCCGGGCGAAGGCGGCTTGGGCGTCGTAGTAGGCCGCCTCGCCGCGCAACTCCCGTTTGCCGAACCAAGGCAGCTTCTGCTGGAGGCTCATGATCAGGTCTTGCGGCCCCGCCGCCGTCTGGACCGGCTCCAGAAAAATCGTGTTCATCAGCGTGGGGTCATCCAGCGCCCGGGCCTGCGGGACGCGGGCCAGCAGGGCGCGGGCCTGCAGCGAGGCCGCCTGGATCTCAGGGTTGTTCATCCCTGCGAACTCGATCTGGTCTTGCAGTGCGGCGTCGGGGCCGAACGCCGCATCGAGCGGCGGCGGCAGCGGTTCGGTCGTGTGCGCAACGAGTCGGACCTCGCTCGGCGGACCCGACTGGACCGCAGCTTCGGGCGCGAGAGCGGGCAAGCGCATCGGTCGGGGGGCCTCTGCCGCAGGCGCGATTGGTCGGGGGGCCTCGACGTGCGGTTTCGCCGAAACGGTTGTCTCCGTGACCTTCGGAGCCGCCGCGCAGCCGAGAATCGCCAAGAGGAGCCAGGGCGACCCAAACCAGAGCCAACGATCCATCCGAACCTCCGTGTCGTCAGCGGTTTACTTCATCCAGCGATCAGTACGACGTTTATCGACGTGGAGCAGTGCGTTTCGTCCGGCAAAGGCCGCACAACCGAAACGCGCGACGCGGCGACTTCGTTATAAGCGGCGCGATCCATACAGTTCTCCTGTTCTGATGTCGCCTGAGGCTCCGCTCACGGCGTTTGCTACTCTGTCTTCGCCTCGGCGAGGCGGAGTTCGGCTTCGGCAAGATAATACGCCGCGACGAGGACGTCCTCCTGCCCAACCTGGCCGGCCTGGAACCTCGCCTTGGCGAGCTGCGCGAGCGTTCTCGTGCGGGAGTGATGCGCCTCTAGAGCGGCGATCTTGTCGCTCTCCTCCTCCGCTAACGTCAGTTCCGCATCCAGCAAGCGGCGCGACCAGGCGTAAACTCGTTCGGCGTCGCCCCGCCCGTCCCGATACGCCGCCAAGGTCAACTGCATGACCTGTTGTGCCTGGGCCACGAGATCGGCGCGACGCGCCTGCGGCTTTGAGGAGTCCGGCAGCGTGGGAAGCTCATTCGGCATCCGGCCGAGAAGGAACGGGAGCTCGGCTTCGAGTTCGGCCAATTTCGCCTTGAGCAAGGCTACTTTCTCATTCGCGTCAAACACCAACTCCCTCCCGCCTTCGCGGGCGCGATACGTCTGCTCCGCGAGGCGCAACTCCTCCTGAGCCGTTTTCAGCATCATCGCCTGGGCGAGCCGGCCTTGATGGTAGGCCGTAATCTGCCGCACTACATACATCCAAGCGCGTACGGTCCGCGGGCCAACTCGGTGCGATACGACTCCACCAATGCCCAGTACGCTTCACGTTGACCGTTGCGTCGGCGGTAGTGGGGTAGAAGAAACATGCCCGCATGTTAACGACCACGGATTGAAAGTTTTTCCACTACATGCCCATCTCGCGAAAATACCGCGACGAACCGCCGCCCCCGCCGCCCCGCAATTTTCTCGAGCCGTTGGGGAAGTTGGGCTAGCATCATCGTCTGACGCGTTGTGACACATACTTTGGACGCCTAAAAATGAGTGTCCGTGTGTACATCGGACCTTTGAATCTGTTGTCGTCGGGTCTATTTTGCCTGCCTTCTTGTTTTGAGCAGGCGGTGCGTTGAAACGTGGGGCGTGCGTTTGTTCGATGTGCGTTTGGGCGGCGGTTTCTTCGGGCCGCGGATCGTCTTTTTTATGCGGTGCATGCCGAACAAGTCCCTTCGCACACGCTGGGATCGCTCGCGTTGAGCTTGTTGTAGACCGACTTCAGCGAAACACCCAACTTGTGTCGCTGCACCTTGAATGCGGCCCTGACGCTCCTCCGCACGCGGCAAACGACCAAGGTCATCAACTCCACCAGCGAAGAGAACAACAGCTTACGGGTGTACTGATCGTCCCGGCAATCCTCGAAGACCTCGTCGACCCTCGGCCTCCAACGCATACTCCAGCACGGTCCTCACCATAACCGCTTCGGGAGCTTCCTGAACGAGCCGTTTGTAAGTCGTCGCATCCAACATGACAGCACCTCCGTGCGAAAGAAATGGACGTTCCGTGAGCGAACATCCATCCTACGAAGTGCGTAAAAAGATCACCTTCAAAGGGCTGCGTGTGTACATCAGTCGCATTTTGTGCATACATCCATTCGTGCTTGCACAACATGTTGTGGCCGGGAATTCTGGCGAGCCATCTCGCGCGGAGCTCACGTCGGATGAGATTACGCGGAATGTTCTGAACTCGTCCGCTGGTGATGGGCAGTTAATAGGATCTGGTGCCAACGCCGACCGCCTGATTCGGACGCGAATCAGGCGGTCGGCTGATCGAAGCAGCGCCGGTCGCTCACGTGGTGGTCGTCACTGGTTCGCCATGAAAGCGCTGCCACTTCTCCATGAATTCACGGCGCAGCTGGCTGATTCGCGCTGCGGAAACCCCGAACAACCTGGACATGGCGCCCGTCGCTTCCCCCGTCGCCAGCTTGAGCGCGATCCTTCTCTCCCGCTCGGACAGCGAGTGCAAGAACGCGGCGAAGTCGATGCGAATGGCGGCGGTGTCCGCGGGGCCGGCGCAGCGGTCCTCAACGAGGATCTCGCGCCAGGCTCGCTCGTCCTCGTCGAAGCGATCGAGCCTTTGGACGCAAATCCCTTTTCGGCGCTGGCAATGGCGGGAGGTGACATCGAGAGCATTCAGCTTCTCAGCTACTTGGCGGCCATCGGCGACTTGACTGGCCGCGTATTTGGCCAAAACAGTCGGATACGCGAGATCTTGCTTTCCTCGCTCGCAAAAGCGACGGTAGGCGACAAGGGCGTTGGCAAGCCCCTCCTGCACGGCCTCCTCCTTTGCGTCACGGTTTAGGTTGCGGAACGCGGAATTCAAATACGACTCGTTCTTGGGCAGCATGGCCGTAAACGGCGCATGCCAGTCTCGGGACAGCGATTGAGTCGATGCTGAAGTCATGAGACGATCTCCTTTTGTTGTGGACCGTCCTCGTGGGACGGTCCTGTCGAGAGGGACAGGACCGCCCCGCAACGCGAGGCGGCCGGTGACAAAACAGCCGCCCACGCGTGGGCTTCACTTCTTACGGAGGACTGCGCTAGGACCGGAAGCGGTCAACTCCCGGCATGAGTTTTGCGCAATCCCCGAGACGATTGGTGCGGCGTCCGTTTACGCCGTCGATGAATACCTGCGGCGGCCGGCAGCCAATCGCCAGGAGCACACCTCAAGATCGCGTCAACGTGGTCGTCGGATTGCGTTGCTGGGGCAAGGGGCAAGCGCAAAGGGCGTTGGTGACAATGATGAGCGCCTACGCGCGCAGGGCTATCAGCACCAACCCACAAGCGCCCCAGCACCGGCGCCGCCAGTCAGCGGCGATCCTTCGGTACGACCGCGGCGTCCACTAATCAGTGGCCTTAGTGCGGCGATTTACCCCGCTCGAAATCGCGCAACGCTCCGCGCGCAGCCGTGGCGCCGCCAACCGTAGAGCTGACGAGAGGAGGCACCGGCGAAAATAGCGGTCAGCCCTCAGTCGATTTGCGGCGCGGCTTCCAGCGCGACGCCTGCGTGGGAGCCTCGTGCAGCTCCCGGTAAGGGTCCTGCAGCCCGAATTCCTCCATGCGACGCCCGTACGCCAGCGCACGCCTGACGGTCATGTGCCCGATCCCCACCTGCGCGGCAATTCGCTTGAGGCTCCAATGCGGATGTTCTTGTTGGACCTGCCGACACGTATCGAGATGCAGGATGTGGGCGGGCGGTGTGAATAGGTTCCAGGTCAACCAGAGACCGCAATCACCGGAAGTGTGCGCCGCGGTCTCCCCACGTTCCACGAGGCCCCGTGCGGAGGACTGCAACCGGCCGCGCGGCCGGATCTGAGGCGTATCGATGGCCTGGACGGGCAGGATAATGAACGTCGGGAACAACTGACGCAAAAGATCGGCGAAATCAAACGACGAACTGAAAAGCGTCTCTATTGGTCTCCCTAAGGTGAAGGTTCATCTCGCAATTCGAGAGCGTTTCGTCCGAGTTGCGACCATCTCGGTCCCACGTCTCCAGCCGCCCCCGATACTCGTCCAACTTGTCTTCGACTCGCTGCAGCTGGCAAACCAGCGCCTGCAGTTCGCCTCCATGCCTGATGGCCCTGGCCAGGTTCGCGGCTTGTTTCTCCAGGTCATGGATTTCCCGCCGCACGCGCTCTCGGCTCTGCAACGAGCGGTTCCGACCTTGCTGCTGCTCGGCGATCGCCGCGCTGACCAGCGTCTCTCGCAATTCCGGTTGGCGTTCACACTCGTTCAAGAGCCAGGCGACTGCCCGCTGGCGCGTCACCGTGACGGGCGCCTGGACACGATTCCAACAGCGGCGTCCCTCGCGTGCCAGAGAGCGCGCACACCGAAGATAATTGCCGATCACATGCATGGGGCCGCCACAGGTCGCCGCTTGGCCCGGCCAGAGCGACCTCTTCTTGGGCACGCCGCGGCGCGGAGAGGTCGTCGCTCGGGTGCCTGATGGGCCGTCCATGCTCCAGCCGACTGCGCGGAGCATCTGCTCCTGCTCTTGGCGTGACATGTGGGCGAGTTCGGGGAACAGCTTGGTGATCGGCTCCGCGTTCCTTTCCCGCCGGTGCTTGCCGGTTCCAAAGACGCGCCGGTAGACCGTTTTCCGAAAGCGGCGCGTTCCGTGCAGGACGGGATCGCACAGGAGATCTCTCACCGCCGCTGCGCTCCAGAGGCGACGCCGGGCGTAGGGGCCTTGCTCCACTCCCTCGGCGTTGAGCCAGTCTGCGACCGCCTGCGGACGTTTTGTTTCCATCAGCCGCCGTCGCATCTCGAGGATCACCGGTGTGCATTCGGGCCGCTTGGCCATCCGCAGGCCGCGCGGCCCGAACTCGCCCGAATCGGCCTCCTCCTGTGAGAGCTTGCGGTAACCGTAGCGGACCCGCTGGACCATGCCGCCCCGGTAAAACGCCTCCGTGGCCGTTTGCCGCACGCGGCGGCAGGTATCCGGAACGAACAATCCGTGGCGGATGGCGGCCGTGCTCAGATTCACTTCCCAATTCTCATCGGCAGTGTCGAGGTTGGGAGGGGTGCTGCGCCGCTTTCAGCTGGCCTGCGGGCGTGCCGCACGTGTGCGCCGCAAGGCGAACGCGCCCTCGTGGTCGCTTGCGAGAGCGGTTTAGCGGGAAGAGAAGTAGATGCTTTTTGCTCGCGAGATCGTCAGGACGCGTGCCGGCGCCGCATCACGGCTAGCGGTCTCGGGCGCCTCGGTCAGCTCGAGGAAAGGATTGGACAGCCCCGCCGCCCGCAGCTGCCGGCCGTACTGGACCGCGATATTGGCCTTCCGCTTTGTGATGCGCAGTTTTTTGCCGATCGCGGTCAGACCGCGACCCAGTTCGGATAGTTTGAGGGCTTTTAGGCCGTACTTGGGCCCTGCGGAGCGATTGAAGAGATCTACGCAGCAAGGGACGAGGCCGAATGCGTCGCCAAAATCCTCGCCGTAGCGGGCGACGAGCGTCGCATACGCTGCCGGGGGCAAAACACTGGCGATCCTGACGGCGAACGTGGCCCGGAGCACGACCTTTTCGCCGCCGAACTGGCGATACGGTACGGCGCGAATCTCCATCACCATCTGTCGCAGCACGAGGTTTGCATGCCGGTCCATCGGCGCCACGAGGCGTTTCATCTCGTCGATTCGATTTCTGATCTCCGCCTCCGTGGGCACACGGACGCGACTTTGCAGGCCATCCAGCTCGGCGGTGACCTGCGCCAGATCCTCTTCGCGCTGGGCGAGCCGCTGGACGAGGATTTCCGGCGGCTCATCCGTGGTCTCGATCGCCACGGCCAATTTTTCGATGGCGTGCTGATGCTCGTCGATCCTCATTCGCAGCTCGACAGCGCGCTCCTCCTGCTGCCTTTCGTCGGCAGCGAACTCGGAGAGCCGAGACAACAGCGGTCCGAGGTCGCCTCGGATGCACTCCAGGGCGTCGGTAACCGCATCGCGAATCCTCTCATGGGCGAGACCTCGCTCACAGGTCGCCTTGTTCCAGCAAACGTTTTTCTTGGCGTGTTGACACCGATAAGAATTCCCCGTACGTCCCTCTCCCGCGTACATTTTCCCGGGGTGGTCCGCTCCCGAGCATACGCCGCAGACGAACACTCCGCTGAGCGGGCCGCGCGAATCACGCGGAACGCCGACCAGCGAGGACTTGCCGCAACCACGGCCATTTTTTCCACGACAGTTCGCATCGATGGCCGAGTTGGCCTGATGCCAAAGCGAGTCCGAAACAATGCGCAGGTGAGACATGTCCCGCACCTGCACCTTATCAGGATCGTTGGGCTTCTGTTTGCGTTTTCCACTTCCATAGTGCTTCGTTGCAACCGTGTTGCGACGGGTTTCCACGCCACGGTAGATCGACCTGCGGATCAGGCTGATCACGTTCGTGTCGGACCAATCGGGCGTCTTGGAATTGGCGGTTTTGGGCAATCCCACCTTCGTCAGCCACTGCGCCACCGACTCTGTAGGCTCGTTGCCTGCGATCCGTGTGTAGGCCTCATGCACGATAGCCGCCCACTCGCGATCGATCTCGTCGAAGAACAGCCCTCGCTCGGGCTCCCGCGCCGTGGCCGGATGCGTCGGTTTGCGGCGGTAGCCGGGCCTGAGCAGGCCGATGGCGGCGCCCATCTCCCACAACGCGTCGTGGGCTCGTTTGATCCGCCGCGAAGTATAAGTGTTGGATCGGGAGTGATGATGTTGGGCCTCGTGCAGCCGGTCCTCCCAGTCCTCCTCGGCCGTATCGACGTAGTCGTTGATGCAGATTACACGCAGCTCGCGGTCGACGGCTGCGCCGACCAGTTCAATGCAGGCCGTCTCGTTGCGGAACAGCCGGCTGGAGTCCTCGGCGAGGATGACATTCCACTTTTCGGCGGCGATCCCGTCTCGCACCTGGTCGATCCCGGGACGGTGGACGTGTTCGCCGGAAATTCCCTCGTCGGACAGGACGACCAGTTCGCAATCCGCAAGTCCCGCCGCCTCAAGAAACTTCCTGCAGAACCCGATCTGCTGATCGATCGAAAGGGCGTTCTGCTCCTCCGTCGAATATCTGGCATAGATGAGAACGACCAGACGCCGGCCCTTGGGCGGAACAATGGCGTTCCGCAGCCAGCACGTTGCTAGAGCGCGAGCCGCGCCGGCGGCTCGCAAATTCATACCCGAGCGCTTCCGTGACATGTTTCGCCTCCCTGCAAAAGGCCGCGTGTTGCGGCCAAGGCAATCCATTACGAATCTCTACTGCTCGCCGCCCGTCCGGCGAAAGGCAATCTGAAGCGATTGCGGCCACAACTCCACGGCACGCAGCACCTCACGGCGCTGCGTGGTCGATCGCGTATGCGTATACACGCCGGTCATGCCCAGCGCCGACTCGGGGCCGAGAGTCGGCGCGTCCCCAGCGTGATCTGGCGGATCAGCGGATCGACGTTAGCGTCCTGGAGAAGCGTTGCGAAGGTATGCCGCCAGCTTTTGGGGCAGGTGGCCTGGTGCCGTCCTATAGCCGCCATCCACCGCACGAACGACTGTCGGATGTGGTCCGCCTTGAGCGCGCCGGCGTCGCGCCAGATGGTGCGGGCGATACTCGCCTCGTGTTCGCGGGTGAGCGCCTCACCGCGTCGAGACTCCTCGTCGTGAATGCGGAGCTCCAGCGCGCAGGCTAGCGCATGTCGGTCGCGCCCCGCGAGCCGGGAAGTGCCGCCCTCGAACCGAGGCCGCAAAAAGACCGGCCCAGCTTGCCGCTCGGCGATGGCGAGCCGGAGCACGGCGACGACGGCGGCGTGCAGGGGCACGCAGCGCTCACGGCCCGTCTTGACGCGCCAGCCGATGTCCGGCTTGTTGCGGATACGGAGCCAACCGCTTTCCAGATCGAGGTCCTCGATCAGCAGGTGGGCTGCCTCCCCGATCCGCAATCCAGTTTTGGCGAGCGTTAAGTGGAGCGGAAAGGACCAGTCGTCCACGGCGCCAAAAAGGGCCTTCTTCTGCGGCCTCGTCGGTAGTCTCCCCAGTATCAGGACGACGTGGGTACGTCCAGGGTAATGGACACTTTTTCCCATTTCCCGGCGAGTAAGCGACCTGGCTGAACCAACTTGTCAGCTCAAGCCCAGGCGACAACAGAAGTTAGGCAAGTTCACTTCATCAATTGAATTGGGCTTAGTCGTATCCACGACTGAGCCGAATTCAATCCAGCCAATGAACTTGGATTGACCATTGGTCTTCGGAACCGAGGGTTGGGGGTTCGAGTCCCTCCGGGCGTACTCCCAAGCCGTTGCCCCGCAACGGCTTGGGCACGAAAGACATTTGGGTGCGGGACTTTCTGCCGGTTCAGGTCGAGAATTCACGGTTCATCAAGTTTGCCTACCGCCCCGACTACCTTCGGGGCTACCCGCACCTTATCACGGGCGACGAAGTATTGCCTCACGTCGGACACCTCGGCGAGATCGATTCGTCGGACCTCGTTGTCGATGGGGAAATGTCGTCGGCACCCAAAGGACGGTCGTGCTCACGGACAAGGTGCTGCTTGCGGGAAATCTCGTCTCGAACAGAGGCTGAGGTGACAGGCGAACTTCGGCGTCTCCTCGGTGTGGATCGGGTGATCCTCATTCCCAGCGATCCGCACGACGAGGTCGGCCATGCTGACGGCGTGCTTCGGTTCCTCGACGACGTGACCGTGGCCGTCAACGATTACGCCAGCGTGAATCCGAGCTACGGGCGGACGGTCGCCAGCGTGCTGACGAGCCACGGCCTTTGCGTGGAGCAGTTGCCGCACTTCGTTGAAGAATACGAACAGGACGGGATCAGTGCTGCGGTCGGGAATTACATCAACTTCCTGCGGGTGCAGGAACTTGTTGTCGTGCCCGGCTACGGGAGTAATGAGGACGCCGAAGCCGTGCGACGGCTGAGGCGTCTGCTTCCCGGGAGTACGGTCGTGCCGCTGTCCTGCGCCGAGTTGGCACGAGAGGGCGGCGTTCTGAATTGCGTGTCGTGGACGGTGCGGGCGTAAAAGAGAACCGCTAGGGTAGTAACTAACAAGCTATGCGCACGCCCCGCTTGCTTTGGATTTTAGACGGGAATCCCCGGCGACGTTTGCTCATCGGATCGAAAATACGGGTCGTCATCCTCGTCGTGGCAGAACATGGCGCACCTCCTCGCTCATGGAATAGTTTCAGGAGAGAGACACTCGATGCAGCGACTGGGTTCGGCGGAGCGCCGGCGCTGGTACAATCACCTGATCGACAACCGCCCCACTCGAATCGCCAGCCGAAGGATCAAGCCATGACCTAGGACGACCTGAGTCTTTGGGGGCAGAAGGAACGACTCGAAGAGCTTGAAGGACAACTGCGGGCCAGAGGCTTTCCTGCGAGGCCGAGCGGGATGACGGCGACGGCAAAAGTCAAATCGTGTACCCAGTGGGTGCCCCGTATCCGTCGCCGTATGATCCGGGGAGTCAGTCAAACCAGACGTGGATGGCGAGGGCGATAAACAGGCAACGGCAAATAGCCAGCGGCAAGGAGGGACAGGATGGACCACACCTACGAAGAAATCCGCAGTGTTGCCATCGACATCCTGGCGGGCCGGGAGAAGCCGAGCTACGCAGCAGATCAGGTTGCTCATCTCGTCATCGGAGTTGCAGAGATTCTTGAAGAGAGGGAAGGCCGCACAGATCGAAGACGGGGCAGTGATGCCCAACTGTCGGTGGCAGACCGGGAACTTGTGCGAGAAGTGTTCTGGGATTTGTTCCGACAAGGTGTCATCACGATTGGCTCGGACAATGCGAACCAGAACTACCCGCATTTCAAGGTATCGCAGTTCGGCAAACGCATCCTCGAAAACGAGAACACGTATTTCTTCCACGACCTCTCGACGTACACAACGCTGATAAAGTCCAACGTGCCCGACATCAACGACACGACGCTGCTTTACCTGCAAGAGGCGATGCAGTCGTTCAAATCTGGCTGCATGTTGGCGGCAACCGTGATGCTAGGCGTGGCTTCGGAGCATTCGTTCTTGTTGTTGCTCGAATCCGCCGAGGGTAACTCGACTTATGGAAGCAAGTTCGCCAACGCCGCAAAGCAGCGAACGATACTTCAGAAGTTCCGGAAGTTCAAGGCCGCCCTCGATCAGCACGTCATGGCCGATTTGCCGTCCGAGATCAAAGAAGACCTCGATATCGACTTCGCTGGAGTCCTCTCGGTCATTCGGACGTTTAGGAACGAATCAGGGCATCCATCCGGCAAGATACTTGGACGGGAGCAGACCTACGTGCTGCTCCAGATGTTCATCCCGTACTGTAAGAAGATTTACCAGTTGACTGATTTTTTCAAGTGACGACTCGTGCAGCGGTTTAGACAAACTGAATGATCCCATTCCAAACCCGATACTACGTGCTGCCGACCTTCTCCGCTTGGCCCTTTTTCCGAAGCTGCTCGCCAGGCACTGGATCAAGCGGACCACCTTCGGATGGTGATTGCCTTCGTTGCCGCCCGTTTGATAGCGATGGCGGCTGAACTTCACGGGCTTGCAGTAACTCGTCGAAGGCGTCCCGGCTGACTCGGTATCTTGGCCGTGAGCCATTGCCGACGTTTACGGCTCGCAATTCGGCCCGACGAATCCAGCCGAGAACCTTCGTCTGCGAGACTCGCAACAGCTTGGCAACTTCTGGTGGTGTAAGGAACGGTTGGTTGGCGTTGTTTGTCATCTCTTTGAGCGTTGGACTAACGGCTGGCTGGCTTCGCCTTTCGCAACGCCAGCTTGATCGACATCCAAGGAATGAAGAAGAACACCAGCACGACCAGCTTGAGCGAGGCTACGCCGCAATAATGGATCACGTCCAACTCGTCGCCCGTCAGGTTCATCAGTGGCCCGTGCAAGTTGTGGACGGCGCCGCTGAACAGCGCACCGAGCCAAATGAACAAGAGGACGAATCCGAATGTCCAGCAGCGGAAAAGCACGCTGGAGAGCGTGTCGAAAAAGTCCCTTGTCGATTCAGTCATGGCAATGCACCTACCCTCGCTGCTCTCCAAGCCATTGCGCCAGAGTTTTCAAATCGTGTCCGTCCATCCCCAGGACAATCTCTTTCCTGTGAATGCCGTGGACTGCCAAGATGTGGTCCTGGTGGAAATAGACCGCATCGCCCTGGCGAAGCTCGTGGAGCCGAGCCTCGACCAGCGGATTGTCCACGACGCCTTGGAACCACTGCCCGTCACGCTCCGTGACCTTCACCCAGAAGTCCTCGCCCCAGCCCCGTGACGGCACGTTCTGTTTGGGCAACGGCACGAGCGAAGCCGGATGGTGGTGGCCGAGGATTGGCTTCGTCGCTTCTCCGTTGCAGGACGGGCAATAACATTTCACCGCAGCGTCCTGGTGGACCGAAACCCTGGGCGAGTCGATCCGAAGCTCGACGAAATGGCCGACGCCGACGTGCTTCTTCAAGACCGGGTGAGGAACCAGGAAAGTATCCGGATTGGCGGCGTTCATTTCGACGCCGTCGACCAGAGCGTAGGCGTTGGGGAAGTGCTGCTGATCGAATTGTTGCTTAAGGCTTTTCACTTCACTTCCGCTTCGCCGAAAGCTCCGAACCCCACCCCGCCCCGGCAGTTGATCTGCGAGGCGGACTCAGCAGTAACGGTTGGACGGTGGCGCTACTCGTTCGGATTCGCCACCCGTCCCAAAAACAGGATGGCTCCTGTCCGGTTGTCCCGGATCAGAAATACGAACGGGTGATCGGCCCGGAAAACAACCGGTTCCTGTTGGACGGGAGCGGCAGTCGCTGCGACGACTACGCCCGTGGCGGCCGCCGCTTCAGTGCCTTCCTCGTTCACGTCCACGAACGCCTTGTGAACGACTTCCGAGATCATCAGTTCTTCGGCAGTGGACATGCCGGTGAAATCCGCTTGGTCGGAGAAGGCGAGTTCCATCCCCATGCCCCGGAGCACGTTGGACATAGCGAACTGCGAGGTCAGCTTGAACTTGGGCAGGTAGACCTGAACCTCTCGCTTCCGTAGGCCGGAAGTCCACTTCTGGAAGTTCTCCGCTGTGAGCCGCCGCTCCAGTTCTCCAAGCCTGCCAATTTCCTTCGGCAGGAGAACCAGCATCGACAGGTCACGCCCTGCATAAGGCAATTCGAGAATTTGCAGATCGTCATCGGCGGCGTAGCGGAAATCTTCCTTCTGACGCATCGTTGGCGTTTCAATCTGCCGATCATGCGACAAGTGGAAGGGAGCGTCCTCAGTGGCCTCTTTGGAGAACTCCTCCTCCCACGCTCCTTTGAAGTAGATGGCGTTCGTGAGAACGAGGCGGGTCATGGCGTCGAGTACGCTGGGCGGGATCAGATCTTCGATCTTGCCGTTCGTCTGCTCCTCGATCCAAGCATTGATTATCTGGCGGGCCTGTTCGGCTTTCTGAGCGAAGTCCACCTGCGCCAACTCGGACCCGTACTGCTTCCGAGTGACTGCCAAGAACTCCGGCCGGAACGGATAACTCTCTTGCGCCCAGAGGCGGTTGGCCATGTTCAGGCGGTAGCCCGGCTGATCGCTGTTGAGGACCTCGGTCATTGTCCCGAAGCCTGCATGAAGCTGCTCTTCCGGAATGCGGAAATGGAGCACCTGCGCCAATTGCTTCTCTGTCTGCCCCTCGGCTCCGGCGTAGGTCATTGCTAGCGCCGTGGAGATGCTTGCCGGCGAGAAGAACAGGTTTCCCCGCTGCTCGTGTAGTCGCCCATAAAGGTCGAAGGCGAACTGATTATTCGACTTGGCGACGGCTCGCACGTCATCGGTGATCTTCACGACCGTTTCCTTTCCGATTTTCTTTAGAGTGTTGGTGGCGACGTACGCCGCCACGCCATTCTCCGCTCGCACCAGGGAATAGCTCCCGGCCTCTCGCAGGAGCTTGGTCCTCGTTCCCGCCTTGAACTTGCCGTCGGGAGGGCGGCCTTGCTGCGGTCCCGTTGTGTAGTAGGCAGTTTCGGCGGCAATGACGTGGGTCGCCGACTTCTCGTCGGCTGAGTTTTTCGCCCGTTGCGGCGGTTCGACGGCGCTGGTTCTATTTGCTAAAGGGACCAAGCAGCCGATGCACAGGAAAAGCAGCAAACGGTTCGGGAAACGGCATTTGGTCATTTCGCAGTCCTCCATGTGAATGAGGCGAGGGACGCCGCTTCGGCATTTTACCACTGCCCCAGCCAAATGACTCAAAGAAATGCGAGCCACTTCGAAAGTGCGATCGCACCGCTTGCGGACAGTCCCCCTGTTGAGCGCTAGCTGTCTTCCCGCTTCTCCGCCAGCCAGTATTCGTACAAGTCTCGATCCTCGGCGGGATCATAGCCGGCCGCTTCTTTGCTCCATGCGACGGAGGCGAACACGAGATCCGTGGGCATTCCCTCCTTCGTTTTCATGGACGCAAGCACCACCCGAATCTTCCGTTTCTGGAACTTCGGATGTCTCTCCAGCCACTTTTGCAAAATCCAACGCATGTCTGGCTCGCTGATCTTTCCGTCCCGAGTTACCTTGCCGTGGAGGTGCGGAATGATGACGATGCGGCGAGGTGGCATGAAGGACTGTTCTGAATGAAGGATTTTTTCAGCTTTTCTGAACCCACCAAGATTCGTCGAAATTCACGTCTTCGACGCTCCACTCGTTCCAGCGTCCCCAGCGGCTGAGCTTCCATTATCGACGGACCATATTCTAGCAGCGTCCCCCGGAGGACGGCAGCGATTCTTGACAGCACCGACGCAAGACCGCCTACAATGGCAAACCCGGGGGCGAGAAGGAGTTCAAGAGCCGTGTTCCGCTTCTCGATGGCTGCTCTGCTTGCGCTCGTCTCATTCGCCGCTGTGGGCTGCGCCGCCTTGATCAAATCGAATGAACTGTGGCGGCAGACGACGATAACGCTCACAATCGGCGTGCTTTTGACAGCCACGCTTGCCGCCATCATCGGACGAGCAGATCGACGGGGAGTAGCGACGGGATTCGCCCTGTATGGATGGGCGTACATCCTGCTGAGTTTTGTTTCGCCGCTCGGGCTGCGGGACGACCTGCTTACCAACAAATCTGTGGCTTGGTTGTACCAGATGGCTCACGAAAATGATTCAGCCGTGCAGGCCAGTTCTCCGCAGCCGGCCATAGTCTACTCCCTCGACGGAAGGCTCGTGGTGCAAGGCAGCGGCGACGCTGTGCGTCTTTGGGATGCAGCGAGCAGACAGCAGATTGTCGCCGGAAGCGTCGTGAGCTACGAAAACTTCGGCGACATTGGCCACTCTCTCTGGGCCATCATCGTTGCCTGTTTAGGAGCGATCGCCGCTCGGTTCTTTTCGTCTAGTGAGCGGCAGGGTTTAGATCAGGTTTCAACTGGATCGGCAACCAGTGGTTAAGCGCATGGCGTTCAGACGCGCAGCCATCGCCGTTCTGGTGGCAGCGCATGTCGTCGGCGGAATCGTTGCCGCTGGGTTATCTTCGGACGAGCCCGCCATTTCTTCGGCTCTTTTCATTTCGCTGGTCTTTTGCCAGACGAGCCTCGTCGGCATGTGGGGCGGATTCAGCAACACGCATTGGATGCTGCGACTGGTCGGAGTGGCTGCCGGCGTCATATTGCTGACGACCCTGCTGAGCGCTGGAGCAGAGTCCGACCCGATTTTTCCTCTGTTCCTTTTGGTGTTCGTAGCGACTTCGGTCGTTGCCTGCCTATTGACTGCCGGCAAGCTGCTTGCGCCTTTTGTGAGCGAGGCGTTTCTCCTAGTTCAGGTCATTGTTTTGGGGCTGTGCTTTGTTGCTGTTGCGCTTGCCTCGATTTGGGCGATCCTCGGCTCCGGACGGCCGGCGCTGCGAATCATCCCAGTCTTCTTCGTCGCTGGTGCGTCGGGATGGATGGCGGCTTTTATGTTCGGCGAAGGACCCTTCTGAATTTCGCTCACGGTGCTGGAGGCTCTGTATCTCGTGGCCTCGCTCACCGTCATCAAATTTGGCGGCTACCGAATCGTCGCCCATGGGTGACGGGAACAAACATGCAGGGGTGTCATCATCGTGGCGTCTCCAGTCTTGTGTTGGCTTGTGTAGCTGGCACCGTGCAGCTAACATGTTATACTTTCACCGTTGCAAGAGGGCATCTTTCTTACATGGGAGCCGAAGACATGGCACGGAAAAAACGAAAGATCAACAAGTCACAGGCAATTCGGGATTTCGTGACGGAGAATCCCGATGTAGGACCAACTGAAACAGCGACGAAACTGTCCGAAAGCCTGCGGGTGAAGATCACGCCGCAAACCGTTTCAACTGTCAAGTCGCAGATGAGCAAGAAGCCCAAGAAGTCAGGTCGTGGCCGCCGTAAGCAGCCTTCGACAAACGGACAGGTCAGCTTTAACGAGATGATGGCGGCAAAGGATCTAGCGAGCAAGCTTGGCGGCGTCGAGCAGGCCGAACGGGCGCTAAAGGCGCTGGCTCAACTGCAACAGTAGCACCAGTTTCTACGCCGCTCGCCTCAGTTCGTTAAGCGCCTCGACGGCGGCCTTGGCTCGTTCTACCGACCCGACCTGTCGAACGAAATCGGAGAGTGCCATGATCTGGTCATCGGCCAGATCGTGGCCGTCGGCAGCAAGCAAGTCGGCAATTTCTTTGAAGCTGAAGTCGGCGGTCGTCATGTTGGCGATCCTTTCCACAGGGGTTGGGTCGCCTTGAGTATCGGCCCCCGATTCACGCCGGTTGCATGGTCCTCCGAGTTCTCCGCTTGGGCAGTTTGGCAAAGACGTGCTGCCGATTTCGCCCGAGATCATGCCTGCCCTACGACAGGCCGATATAGGTGCAACAAAACCGCAAACTCGCTGCTTCGCATTTGAATGCGAAAACTCCCCACCAGCGTCGGTTTCCCATAACGGCTTCTCAGCCTTCGCAATGCCCGCCGCAGCGATCGGATGCCCCGCTGCGGCGGGCATTTTCGGCTGCTTCACTTGAGTTCGACACCGGCCAATCACTCAGGTCCAGTTCCAGTACCAGTACGAGTAATCGTTCAGCAACCGCCGATTGTCGCTCTTCTCGCTGATGTCCAATTCCGCCAGCGGAAGATGGACGATGCTTCCGTTGAACCGGGCCTCGCAGAGAATTCCACGGTCTTCGTCAAGCATTGGGCC
>JAHWKS010000481.1 GCA_019347795.1 Planctomycetota bacterium
CTCGACCTGGCGGGGTTCCTCGCTGGCCGGCAGTCGTCCGGCTGCAATGAACGAGACATCAGGCTTTCGCACTTTCTGCGGATCATCCGGGAAGCATTGGTACCCAACGTGCGACGGCAGCACCCAGCCGAGGCGATTTTTCTCGCAGTGGTCCGCGAGGCGCGAAAGCGTCCGACCGGCAATCCGTCCAGACTGGAATCCCATTTCTTTCTCCACCAGTTGGCCGTCCACCAGCTCGAAGCGCTCTCCGCCCGGCAGCCGAAGCAGATCGTCGGCCGTGTAGTGGGTTTTTTCGTTGGCGATGCTCATGGCGATCCTCGTATCGCGGGCGAGAAGGACGCCCTCGGTCTCCTTGATTTTATCTCACGAGCCGCAGGGCAACGAGTGGAATCCGCCGCTAAGCGTCCGACGGCGCCGACGACGCCGCGGCTGCGGCGTTGATCGAACCGCGACGAGCGACCATTAGCCGCGACTGCTGAACCGGGATAAGATGAAGAATTGCGTCTTCAATGGAAATCTCGTTCCGTGTATGGTCGGAGTGTATGACCGGGAGTTCTATGAATCTGGGATACACCCTATTGCTGTGGGGGTGTGTGGCGCTGACGAGCGGCTGCTACCGGGGCCGGGACCAGCTCCCCGATCCTTTGAGTTCCCGGGCCGACAATGACGGTTGCTACCACGTCTATCCTGGCGAAGATATACAGCAGGCGTTGGAAGCGGCCGCACGCGATCCGCAGCATAAGACAGTGATCGTGCACGAGGGCGTCTATCGGCCGGCCCAACCCGGGCAGGCGCTGATCTTCTTCAATTCCCGGCATGACGGGATTTCCCTCATCGCCGATGGGGACGTGACGCTCACCGCCGCCAATCCCGCGGTCGCGGATCCGGCGGAGGAATCTTATCCGGCCGTCGTTAACCACATTGTTTACTTCGGCCACGGCGTGTCCGAAAAAACCGTGATGCGAGGCTTCAAGCTGACCGGCGCTAACGGATTCGTCAGCCGCCCGCCCGCGCCTGAGGCGATTGAACCCGCAACCACGTTGCCTCAGTTGGCGCCGGCGCTGTTTTTTTACATGGACGGCGGGGCCATCAAGGTGTTTGCCCGGTCACGCCCGCAACTGCTCGACCTGGAGATCGTCAACAACGCCACGCGGCTTTGCGGCGGTGGAATCAGTATCGAGCAGCGCGGCTACCAGGAAGATGCGGTGCTCATCAAGGACTGCGTCTTTCGAAACAATCGGTGTCCGGCCACCGGGTCGGCGGTGGACGTTTTGAGCGGCAGCTCCGCGGTCATCGTGAACTGCTTGTTTGTGGGCAACATCTCGAACACGGGCATGGATGAAGTCGCAAGGGAGTGGGGACTGAGATACCATCCCGAGCACGGCTCCGGAGCATTGACGGTCTTTCCCGGATCTCGCGTGGAAGTGCGGCGCTGCACATTCACAGGCAACTGGAACGGCGCCGACGACGCTGGGGAGTCCAGTGTCTACGCCGATTGCATATTCTGGAAAAACACGGCGGGCGACGGCTCACGTCCCGGTCGCCCGTATGAACTCGACATCCTCGACGCCTCCAACGTGGAAAACTGCTGGTTGAACGGGGAAATCGAGGATCTCCGCAGCGTAATTGATCCCGCGAAGAATACCCTGCAAGCCCCGAACCCGCACTTCGACAAATTCTACCAGCCGCGCGCCGAGGAGTATGAAGGGATCGGATATCGGCGAAGCGGCCAGCCCCGGGAGTCCGCTGGGACCGGTTGGTGAAGCGAACATCGCGGCTGGAGCGCGGCGGGTCAAGGCGCCGGTTGGCCGGCAGAGCCGAGAAGTTTGCTGCGGAGCAATCGCAAAGGCCCTGCGCGTTCCTGGGGCGACATATAGAATCGGTAGCCGTAGTCGTCCAGACGGATGTCCAGCATCTTTTCCAGTCCACGGGCGGTGAACTGGCGGTTAAGCAGGAACGGGTCGTCGAGCATTTCGATCAGCTCGGGCAGGAGTTCCCGGCTCCCAGCCCGGCAGGCGGCGTCGGCGCCAACCAGCCGCACCGGTTCGTAGTCGCTTTTCATCCACCCCGCGGCCGCCGGGTCATCGCGATGCGGATAGGCGGTGGCGATCGCCTCCTCGGAGAATGTCGCGTCGTACCATTCCCGGAGATGCTCAAGGGTCCAGTCAATCGGTTGGTCCGCGTGGCAGAGGTTGCACGCATTGGGATGGTTCGCCTCCATCATGGCCGCATTGGTCGGCGAGAAGATCGTGTGCGTGCGAACCACGTCCTGAAGCCCTTCGTTAATCCGCGGCATGTGGCAGTTCATGCACCGTGAACCGCTGCTGTCAACAGGATGGTGGGTGTGGCGGGCGATGGCGTCGGCCGACTGGTACTGCGTATGGCAGCGCGTACAACTGGCGTCATCCTCCAAGGGAGAGCGCGGCCACGTCGGCCCCGTCGCCTGATGGGGCGCGTGACAGTCGATGCACTTCAACTGCGAATAGCAACTCCCGAGCATGGCGTCGGAGTATTCGACGGAGTTCCAAGTAGACATGCCCGCGGCGAATCGCGGCCGGTCGCCGACATGGCAGCGTGCGCAGGCCCAGTTGAGGTTCTGATGCGTGCGCCCCTCTTCCAGCTCGCCCGAGTTGGTCTGCACCAGCAGGTGCGGGCTGTGGGGATGGAACTTTGGGCGACGCCGAGGGTTCCGAGCATGTTGCTGGCATCCCAGGTGGCACGCCTCGCAGCTCACTCCCAGCGTGACGGCGTGTTCCTCCGCCTCGTACTCCATCAGCGTCTGTGGAAGGCGGTCGATCTCCGGCGTCGGAAGGTCCGCGGGATGCTCCAGGTCGCCCCACAATTCCGGGTGCGCCTCTCGAAAGTAATCCGCCATGTTCCAGTGCAGTCGGAACGGTGTATGCGCGGCAAGTTGATGGGGCTTGCGCGTGAGATCGTCGCCGAGCGGGAAGGTGGTGTGGCACGTGCTGCAATTGGACGCATAGGGAGTGAAGTTCTCCCCTTCCCGAGGATGCGGCGGCGGAGCGAAAGGGTCGTCGCGCTCGCCGTCAGGCTTTTCGCTCCCCAGATGGACGACCGGAACCCATTGGCGCCGATCAAGCCAATATCCGAAGGGTAGGACGTGATTGGTCGTGCGATAGGCGTGATCCGCCGCAAAGGGCCCCTCGATCAGCCGGCCCACGTAGTACTGGAAGAATCGGGATCCGATGGTCTGCCGCACCTCGTACACGATCCGCGTTTCATCGCGCTCGAGTTTCATGCGAAAGCCGTCTGCCTCACGATAGAAACTTGCCTCGCCTCCGAGGTAGTGAATCGTCTGCTCGCCCGAGAAATCGCCGGCCACGGTTTCCGCGGTCGCCAAAGCGTTCATGTGGCGGTGAGGATGACGCGACCATTGCTCGTAGTTCTCTTGATGGCACTCCCGGCAAGAATCGGGTCCGGCGTAGTCGGTGCGGTGCATGTTGCTTTGCGGACCCGTGGCGATCGCCGCTTCGCGGAGCGGCTCAGGAAAGGCGTCCCACCAAAACACGATCCCGCCGTAGTTGAAGAACCGCGGATTTGCTTCGCGAGCTTCTCGCAGCGCCATCGGATCCGTTTCCACGGCGGCGCTGGCTCCAGGGCGGAAGGGGGTGGGGCTTTCGCTGCGATCAAGCACCGTACGCACCGGGGCGTCCGCTGGGCCTTTCACAACCCGCCACAGAGAGGCGCCCGCAAGAGTCGCCAGACCGACGAGGAGTCCCGCCCAGACGAGACGGCGACGAACAAAAGGAAACCGTTTCACAACGCAACTTTCAATCGCTGACTTGCAGCAGCCGGCGGACGTCGCAGTTTGAGGCTATCGATCCCGTCCGGCGCCATCCTGGGCGGCGGATAGCTTCTTGAGCAGACTCTGATGTCTTTTCGCGCTTGCTTCCCGGCCCAGATGGCGATAGAGCTCCACGAGCCATTGCCGGAGCTCCGTTAGAGTTGGATTGACCTCCAGGGCGCGTTCCGCCTCTGTTGCGGCGCCCTTCAAGTCGCCGCTGTAGTGCCGCAGCTTCATCCGCAGAGCGAGAACCTCATCCGACTCGGGACGAAGAGCGCTAAGCCGTTCGACGTACTTGCGGAACTCGTCCAGGTCGGCTCGCTCTTCCGCGGCTTGGGCCAGTCCCATCAGGGCGGATTCATGGTGGGGATCGACCTCCAGCAAACGCCTCCAGCAAAGCTCCGCCGCGGCGGAATCGTGGAGCAGCATGTAGCCCACCCCAAGCTCCCGCAAAAGAAACGCATCCTCGACCTCCGCCAGTCGATCGCTCAGCGGTCCCGTGCCGGGGGAAACCGCGTTTAGGAGATGGTCCAGGGCGCGGGCGGCGAGAGGGCGATCCTTTCGCTCCCAGGCCTTCGCCATTAATGCGATGCCTTTCGCTCGATGCACCTCCGCGGGCGGCAACCTTTCCTCTGCCTGATCGAAGACGATCCATTCCGCCGCCTGCTCCGCGAGGCGATCCGATTCGCCTGGCGACGCCAGAGCGCCCGCCTTCTCCGCGGGGTCGAAACCATGCCGCAAAATGCGATGATCCGTGAGAGCGGTATGCGGGACGTCGCGAGTCGCCTCGGAGGGCATATGGCAGTAAACGCAGGAGTTGTTCGCCGGCGCCTGCCTGCGCGTCACGACATCGATGGCGCATGCCTCGTCTTTATGACAGCGGTAGCAGCGGTTGCGGTAAAACTCGGCACGTTGCTCGGGCGCCGGCGTCGAGTGCGGATCATGGCACGAGATACAGCCCAGCGCGCCCTCAGAGCCCTGATAGCATCGGCTGGCGCGCATCTGTTCGACCTGGCTCACTGCCCGCATGGCGCCTTCGGTCGGAATCGCCTCTGACAGCACAATGTACACATCCTCCAAGGCGTCCCCCGGTCGGAAATCGAAAAAGCCTCGCCCGGAGCGGGGCACGACCGACTGGCCCAGCAAATGGCATTGATTGCAAACACTCTCCCGTTTCTCCGGCGACAGCCGCGCGGGATTAACGATCGAGTCCGACAGAGAGGCAGCGGCGACGCCGGAATGAAACTGCACGTGACGCTCTCCCGGCCCGTGACACCGCTCGCAGCCGATCGCCTCCTCGGCGAAGATCGGCTCCGCATACCGGATGTCGGACAGCCGGCCGCCGTCTTCCGCTTCCTCGTAGTGCACTCTCCCCGCGTGGCAATACAGGCACCCGTCGTCGATGCGGCGCGAAAAGCGGGGATGATCGTGCGGCGAGTAACCGGGCGATAAGTCCCAT
>JAHWKS010000482.1 GCA_019347795.1 Planctomycetota bacterium
GGGCGCCAGGCGCCCAGGGATCGGGAGACGTTGGGAAGCCGCCGCTCGTGAGGCTGCTTGAGGGACGGCTCCCGCCGACTTGCGTCGGGGGCTTCGGATCGAATCAGCGAAAAACCCAGCCTCGGAGAAACCTACTCCACCACGCCCCCTCTCTCATCCTCCCCACCCGCGAAGCGGCGACAGAAGGAAGCCACGAATCCAGGCCGCATTCCCAAACCGTCCACCCGCGGCTACGCCTTATCCGGCGCCGGGGCGTCAAACGAGGTCTAATCCTCGACACGGAGCCCCGGTACGGCGGCGAGGTCGCTGTCGGAACTGACGACCGTGCAGTCGCCGAGTGAGATTGCGATCGCAGCAATCTGGATATCAATCTGCTGCGGTATCGAGCAGGTATCGCCGCGTCATGACTGATCGTCCTGGAACTGCTGACGAACAGCCTCGATGTTATGAAGCCGCATCGCGTTTTCCCAGGCGTCCCACTCAGGATCATCCGCCGGCGCCGGCGGAATTTCCCGCAGCTCGTCAATCCAGCCCTGGATTGCGGCCGGGTCGTCGCCCTGTTCGTCCTCCGTCATGAACTCGATGGGGGAAAGGATGTCTTCCTGAACGATGAGGCGGCAGCCTTCGGGCCAATCGGCGGGGCCTTGGAGGACGACCCGTCCCTGCTTCCAAACCGCTTTGAGCGCACTCATATTGAGGACTCCGTCAAGAGTGAATTCCCCGCGTTCCATTCTACACGCCGCGCCTTGTCATTCTAAGACCCAAGCGGCCGGCTCCCTAATCAACCCAACGACCAACCGCGTCCCGCGAATGACCGCGTTGCCCACGAACACTTTGTTTTATTGCAAGCGAGTTCCTGCCATTCGTCCCCGGAGCGAGAACGCCGGCGATTGCCACTCCGCCCCCGAGGGCAGCAAAGGCGCCACGAAGCGCGCGTCCCCGTCCCCCCACCCGCGCCGCCAGCGTGGCGCGACACTCCGTGTCGTGAAACTGCGATTCGCAGAGTCTCACTCCGCCACTCCGCCACTCCGCCACTCCGCCACTCCGCCACTCCGCCACTCCGCCACTCCTCCACCACTCCGCCACTCCACCACTCCATCGCGCCCGCCGTCAGCCTTCCCATCGCTCATGCCATCGGGCTAAAATGCAAGTGCGGTGAAACCATAACGCGGGCACAAAGGCAGAAGCGATGACGACGCGAGTTACGGCAACGGTGATCGGGGGGCTTCTCAAGCCGGATGAAACTCTTTCCCTGCCCGACCAAACTCGCGTGACCTTGACGATCGAGCGCCTCGGCGCCGCGGACGAACCGGCCCAGGCCTGGGCGTCCCTGAAGACCTGGATTCGCGACAACCCGCTCCATGGCTTGGGTCCGCGGCTTACCCGGGATGAACTCCATCAGCGGCGATGGTGACCGACTCATGACAACTCGCGTGACAGCCACGGTGATCGGCGGGATGCTCCGCCCCGACGAAACCCTTACGCTCCCCGACCAGACGCGAGTCGCCTTGACGATCGAGCCGATCGCCGCCCCCCGCGATCCGGCGGCAGCCTGGCGAGCGATCCTTGATCGGCTGGCAAAGCGCCCCATTAACTCCGGCGGACGACGTTTCACGCGGGACGAACTGCATGAACGCCGTTGATACCAACGTCTTCGTCTATGCCCTGGATACAAACGAACCGGCGAAGCAGGCCAAGGCGCAAGCCCTGCTGACGCAGCTTTCCGGACGTCCGGCCGAGACCTTTTTGTTGTGGCAAGTCGCGGCGGAACTCTTGAGCTGTCTGCGGAAGTGGGAGTCGCTTGGACGGATCGCCCCCGCCGACGTGGAAGCGCATTTTCGCGACGTGCTGACAATGTTTCCGTTGCACGTTCCCACCGCGCAGGTCTTCGATTATTCCTTTCACTTCTCCTCGAAATTCCCGCTATCCCACTGGGACAGCATGATCCTCGCGGCGTGCAAGGGAGCCGGAGCGACGACCCTTTATTCCGAGGATCTGGACGCCGGGACCAACTACGACGGCGTCACCGTCGTGAATCCGTTCGCCTGAACGGGGCGCGGCCGCCAACGAATCGGCGCCAGCGTGCCGCGACGCTCCGCAACGTGAAATTCCGATTCGGAGAGTCTGTGTCTGTATTGCGACGAACGCATGACGAGGAAGGTCGCAGTCTCCCTCGGAAGCCCCGACGCAAGTCGGCGGGAGAAATCCCTCGGGCAACCCAGCCGGCGTCGGCGTCCATCCCCTCCACCACCGGGAAACCCGGGCGCCAAGCGCCCAGGGATCGGGAGAGGTTGGGAAGGCGCCGCTCGTTAGGCTGCGTGAGGGATGGCTCCCGCCGACTTGCGTCGGGGGCTTCGGATCAAAGCGGCGGAAAATATCAGAGTCCCACTCCCCCATCCCACCGTCCCCAGCCGCGCAGCGGCGACAGTATGTAGCCGCCAGCGCAAGCTGGCGGACCGCGATCGCCACCAATCCTCCCCAGCCGCGAAGCGGCGACAGAAGCGCCCGGACCGACTGAACACGGCGTCACCGCAAGTCCGCACCTAAAATGTTGCCGCGCCATCCGGATTTGTGGAGAATCGGGCTCAATGTCGCGGTGTGCATCGATTCTTGCTTCTCTAGTGCGGCAAAGTCACACGAATGAGTTGTTGCAACAATCGGTTGTCAAAATGGCGATTGACTGGCTCGAGAGGTTTTCCGGACTACGACTCGTCCGCGCCAGCGGCGACGGTGCGCCACATAAGCCGCTGTTGCTGATCGTGCTCTGCGACCTTGCGGAAGAAGGCCTCTTGGTTGAGAAGCGAATCGGACTGACGCCGGAATTAGCATCCCGCTTTTTGTCCTATTGGCCGATTGTGGCCCAGAGGCGCCGGCGGGGACCAGACGTGCGATTGCCCTTTCACCATCTGGGGAGCGACGGAGTGTGGCGCCCGCTCGACGAAAATGGAAAGCCGTCCCCAGCGCGCACGGCTACGCGATCTGCCGAGATTTCCGAAGACTTGGTGGAATTCCTTTCCGACCCGTCGCAGCGAAATCGAGCGCGTCATTTGCTGATCGCCCGCTACTTCCGGCCGTCCGAGCAAATCGCACTTTATGAAGCCATCGGCTTGCCCGTTCCCTCCAAAATCGAAATCGAGCGAAACGCCGCCTATGAAAGTCCCGCCGCCGCAAAACTTGTCGGGCGCGAAGCCAAGTTTCGCATGCGCGTGCTTGCGGCGTACGACTACACTTGCGCGCTCACGGGCCACCGGCTGACCACGATTTCCGGTGCCAGCATTGTCGATGCCGCCCACATCCACCAGTTCGCCGATAGCCGCAACAACAACCTCGACAACGGGATCGCCCTTTCGAGAACCGCCCACTGGCTCTTCGATCACGGCCTCTGGACTATCGCTGACGACTACAAAGTCGTCGTCGCCTTGCAAGCCTTTGAAGAGACCGCTCCGCACGAGGCCATTCTGCTTTCGGCAAAGCATGGCGCGTCAATCCGGCTTCCGAAAGAGGTCGGCTTGCGCCCGAATCCTATTCACCTCGATTGGCATCGCCGAAGGAGGTTTGCTGGACTTGGTTAATCAGACCTGCACGGCGGCGTCCGCGGCGACGAAACAGCTCGCCCGAGCGTGGGATCAGCGCGAACATCAGCGCGAACCCGCCCCTCCCGGAGTATTGTCGCTATAGATGAATCAACGCGTTTACCTTTTCCTGCGAGGTGCCTAATGACGAGGCTGCCTGAGCCGTCTGACGAAGATGCCCTCAATTTTATCGTGAACGATATGAGAACCGAAAAGGTGCAGCGTGGCTTCGACTTGTACCTTCGGAGTGCGATGCACCGTTACGTCGAGTCGGTTTACGGGATTCAAGAGGGGCAGGCGGATCATTTCGGAGCAATTTGGCCCGCCTTCATCTCGGCGGCCTGGACTTTGTGTAGGCGAGGAATCCTTCGACCGGGCGCGAAACGCTACGACGCTTCGCCTTCGCCCGCCGATAACCCGTTCGGCACCGGTTTCTCGTTGACCTCGTTTGGACGCCAATGGCTCGCAAAGGCCGGGGGGAAGTTTGATTACATCCCCACGGAGCCGGGCCGATTCTCGCAAATGCTCGAAGCGTTCACGCCCAGGTTTGGCGATGGTTTCCGCGAACGCAGCCAAGAGGCCATTCGGTGCTACAGCGGCCATGCCTATTTGGCGTGCTGCGCCATGTGCGGAGCTGCATCGGAATCCGTACTTCTGGCCCTTGCCATCGCCAAAGACGGAGACGCATCGAGGATCGAAAAGATTTACCTCTCGGGCGGTGGTCGCGGCCGGATCGAAAGCCTCTTGCTCGCCACAAAAACCGACCAACTCAGGACGCGCTTTCAGAGCTACCTGGGTCTGCTGAAATACTGGCGTGACAATACGGCTCATGGTATGCCAAGCGGGATTGACGACAACGAAGCCTACACGTCTCTATTGCTGCTTTTGCAGTTTGCCCATTTTGCGGATGACCGGTGGGCCGAACTTATCTCAACCCCGTAAATCCAGGCGCGCGAGGGATCGGGACCCGGCCGAGGGCAATAAGCCGGCTCCTAACACGCGGCGGACGCCCGGCGCCGGGAATCCTTGAATCTGCGGAAGAAAAAAATCGGCGGGACGCTTGACGGGCGGGGGCTGTGTTGGTATACTTATGTTCATGAACCCGCCGATTCATCCGATTTGCCGGCTGTTTCCCAGGATGTCTGAGGAGGAGTTGCATCGGCCCGCCGAGGACATTCTCCGGCGGGGGGAACTTTTGGAGCCGATTGTGCTCCACCAGGGCGCCGTGCTCGACGGCCGGCATCGGCTCCAGGCGTGCGAGTTGGCGGGGGTCGAGCCGCGGTTCATCGAGTGGGAAGGGGAGGGCTCGTCGGTCGCATGGGTCATCGCGAAAAATCTCCGCCGGCGGCACTTTTCCGCAAGTCAGCGGGCCGTCCTCGCGCTGCAGGTGTTGCCGCACCTGGAGGCCGAGGCGAGGGAGCGCAGGCGAGAGGGGGCGCGGAATTCCAGGAGGGCGCAAAATTGCGCCCTCCTGGAACGGCCCGCCCGGCGAAAGAAAATTACCGTCGCGGGCGAAGCGGCTCGACTGCTGGGCGCCAGCCCGCGGTATGTCCAGGCGGCCCGGAGGCTCGACCACCTTTGCCCGTCGCTTATTCCCGTAGTGATGGAAGGGCGAATGGCGCTCTGCCAGGCGCTCCGCGCGGCGAAGTTGGACGGCGGCACGCTCCGCCGCGTCCTGGAGAAGATCGCGG
>JAHWKS010000483.1 GCA_019347795.1 Planctomycetota bacterium
ATCCAACCGCGACATCGTACTGGCGCCGTTGCATTGCGTCGCGGACGTAACGTACGGCGGTTTCCGCCAGCCGCCGCCGGTCTACCGTACTCCGCATATGATCGGCGAGCGCCGCCACCATGTGTCGGCGGACGAGGTCCAGGTCGATCGCAAACCGCTCATCCATCGCCTCTACGTAACGCTCCGCCAGGTCCAAACGGCCGGCTTGAACAGCTAGCTCGTAGGCCTGGCGCAGGATCACGAACTGCGCATCGGGATCCTCGTCAAGCTGCTTGGCGTGCTCGTGAAGGTTTTCGGCAAGCTTGGCTTGCTGCTCGGGCGAGTCAGCGCGATCAAAATCGGAGCGGAAAATTTCGCGAATAGTCGCCAGCTTTTTCTCGCGGACCTCCGCGTCCGGCGGCGGCAGCTTCGTGTCTTGCGTAGCGAGAGAGGCGGATTCGCTCACACCGGGATTGGACGCCGAGTTCGTTGCGGCGACTGCCACGGAACCCGCGAACGGCTTCAACGGCGACTCCGCCGGAGTCTCGGGCGGCGCCTGCTCCTGCGCGGGCGGCGTCGGAGCATCGGATGAACCGGCGTCCGCCGAACGGACGTCGCTTTCCGTCACTTCGGCCGGTGGCGGCGCGTCGTCAGCGTCTGGTTCTTGCGACTCGGCTTCTTGCGATTCGACGTCCGCAACTGCCGATGCGGTTTTCGCCTTTGCCGCTTCGCCTCCGAAGATCCCCAGCGGATCGCGCCCCCAGCCCCACCACAACGCTATCACCGCAATCGCGAGCCCTGCCGCGCCGCCCAGCACGACCTTGGCCCCTTCAATCATCCCCGCGACGGCGGGGCTTTGCGAATCGCGTTTACGAGCCGGCGCCACTTCATTTCTCCCATCGGTAAGTCGCGACGAATGACCCGGCTCATTATGCGATAGAGGAGCAACGGCGGCAATGAAGGCGCCTACGCGAAACCCTCGCCACTAGCACCTGGAATCCGCAGACAAGAACCGCAGCGAGCGCGTGCGCCGACGGTCGCCGTCAGCGCGCGAGGTACTCTTCGGGCGGCGCAATCGCGTCGGGCTGCTCCTTCGCGAGGCGCACGAACTCATCGATGCAGGGGGGACAGCAGAACTCGTACTCCCGGCCGCCGATGATCCAGGTGCATTGCGGGTTGGCCTTGGTGCGGGTGATCGGGCAGAGCGGGTCGCCCGGTTGCGGATTGAAGTCGTGCCGGGCTCGGAACCCGCGGTAGCGGGCTGAGGGGGTTGCATCGCCGTTGGCGGCGATGTCGGCTTCGGTGTACGCGCCGGCGGGAGTGAAGTAGAGCGCGCGTTCCTCGTCGTCGGTGAAGGCGTGTTGCGGCATCGCATGTGCTGCGGGGTCGAGCCGGGCGGACCGCCAGATGCGATGCGCGAGCAGCCCGCAAAAAAGGACGGCGAGGAGCAGGAAGATCAGTTTCTCTCGCATCGCAGGCCTCGTGCTCAATCCAGGGAGTACAGGTAGGCGGCGATGTCGCGGGCGTCGCGCTCGCCGACGTTCAAATCGGGCATGGCGGTCCTCGGGTCCGCCTCCTGCGGGCTCTGGATCCACATGATGAGGTCCGGCGGGCTGTTGGGGAGCACTCCGGCGATGTAGACCTTCTCCCGCAGCTCATCCAGACGCGGCCCGACTTTGCCTGTGGCGCCGGGGGCGCCGGGAACGGTGTGGCAGGCGCCGCAGCCGTATTCGCGGATCAGCAGCCGCCCGCGATCGGCGTCGGCCACGGGAACGTGCCACTTCGCATCCAGGGGGAAGGTGCGCATGCCGCGCCACGTGAGATGGAAGCCCACCACCAGCGCCAGCGCGAGAAACAGCGACGTAATCTCGAAGTACATCTTCAACGCTGCTTTCACGCGGAAGGCCCTCCTTGCATCGCCCACGAATGCCGCATCGTCGCCGTCTTCGGCTTTGCCCCTTCACCAGCGAGCCAGGCGCCGAAAACCGCCGCCGCGACGATTGGATACACCAGGCACGCCGGGACCCACATGATCAGCCCCGCCAACTGCTGGTCCTCCAGCGGCGAGAGCCCAAAGGCGGCCGTCGTCTCCGCGTAATCGGCGTACCACGCCCGCGGCGAAAGGGCCATGAAGACTCCCAACACGGAGGCGTGCAGCGAAGTGGTGAAGAGGTAGAGCGTCGCCGCGACCGGATGCAGCCGGCGCCGGCTGAGCGGGTCGAGCACGAGCCGCCAGAAGAAACACGCCGCCGCGAAGAAACTAAAATGCTGCGCGTCATGCACGAGCGGGTCCCGCAGTGCGGCGTGATAGAGAAGCGGCAAATGCCACGCCCAAAGCGTCACCGCGTACAACGCCCAAACCACCGCCGGCCGCCAGAGCCAATCGGCCGCGAGCGGCGTCCGCTCGATGCAGCCGCGCCAGTCGCGCGGCAATCCCCACGCGATCACCAGCGCGGGCGAGCCGAGCACAAACAGCGGCGCGGCAAGGAGCATCAGCGCCATGTGTTGCACCATGTGCGCCGACGAAAGCTCCTCGCTGAGGGCGTCCAGCGGCGAAACGAGGACCAGCAGCAAAATGATCACGGACAAGAGCCAAGCCCCCGCGTGCAAACGCGACACGCCGCGTCCCGCGCCCGCGCGTCGCCACAAGCGAATTAATCCACGGCCGTAGATCGACCCCAGCACAACGAGATTGAACAGCACGAAAACGTCCCCGTTCCACGCCCACGGCCAGTTGTCGGGCGTAGCGCGCACGCCGCCATCGGCCCAGACCTTGGTAGGGCAGCCAAGCACGACGGCTGCGAGAAGGACCACGTGTTTGAGAGATCGAGTCAACAGTGCTGCAGGTAGTAAAAGATCGGCACACTCTCAAAGACGATGACGAATGTGAAGGCCCCGTTCGCGATCACTCCCATCTGTGCGGCGTACTCGCGTCCGGTGAACTCCGGCGTCGGCTCCTCCGCGTCGCGAGGCGGGCGATTGCGGTGGGCGATCAGCGTCGCGCCGAGGGCGGCAACCACCATCGCCACGCTCAGCGCGATGACGCTCCACGTCACCGCGGCGATTCCCAGGTACGAATACGCCGCCACGCGGCTTTCGCAGCCGAACTCCGAGAGCAGATACGCGCCCACCAGGTGCATCACCCACGCAATCGCCCCGCCGAACATTCCCCACCAGAACGGCCCTTCACGGCGCTGCGTGTATCGGCGCGGCTCGGAGGATTGCGTCGCGGCGCTCATCCGGGTCCTCGATCAAATCCAATGCGGCGAGAGATACAGCGTCGCGTACGCCAACACCGCCACCACCGCCGCGAAATACCACAACATCCCGTTCATCTGCACGTGCAAAGCCAGCAGCATCCGCCAGTGGTCGATCACCTGCCACGAACGGACCAGACACGACGCTTCAAAAACCAGGCCCGTCAGGATCGTCAGGTCCAGCACGCCGCTCAGCGTGAAGAACACCGAGCCGTAGGCGTTGGTTCGATGGGTGAACTCCAGTTGCGTCAGGCTGTAAACCTGCAAAACGACGAAGGCGACGCCCAGCACGCACACCGCCCATAACCCGAAACGAAAGGCATTTCGCTTCTCCTGGCCGAACTCCTTCTCGCTAATGTAGTGAACGACGGCGGCGATGGGGAGCAAGGCATAGATCGCGGCCGGGCGCCAAATCTCCGGAAGCGGCAAGCCCCCCTGCGGCCACTCTTCGGAGTACAGGCGGATGTAGTAGTACGCATAGAACACGGTCAGGAACGCCGTGCCGAGGGAGACCAGGAAGAACAGCATCCCCCACCAGCCGAGCGACTTGGATCGGCAGGCCCGTCTCCTCGGGGAGGGTGCTGGCCAGCAGCACCTGCTGATCGCGCCGCGTCGGCCAGAGCCAGACGATCACGGCCACCGCGGCCACCACCGCTCCCAGCCCCGTCAGCACGTGCCAGCGTGCGATCCCGCCGATCGAGGAGATGGTTACGCCGAACGCCGTCAGAAACGGCATATACGACGGCCCCGCCAAACGGGCGATCGCCTGCGGCTGACCGGTCAGGCCGTCGGTCAGCAAGGTAGCCCGCCACTCGGCAGGCCGCAGGTAGAGGGCGTCGGCGGCGCGCTCGGCCGCCTCGTTGCGGCGCTGCGGCTCGCCTTCCTCCCAGAGCGGGTGGCGGCTGTAGACCACCGGCAGACGCGGGAACATCGCCTTGACCGGCGGCGATTCGAGCGTCCACTCCAGCGAATCGCTCCCCCACGGGTTGTCGGGCGCCTTCTCGCCGCGGCGGAGCGAGTACAGCACATTCACGACGAACAGCACGAATCCCGTCGCCAGCACGAAGGCGCCCCCGGTGGCGATGAGGTTGTTCAGCTCCAGGCCGATTCCCGCCGGGAAGGTGTAAACCCGCCGCGGCATGCCGTCCAGCCCCAACATGTGCATCGGGAAGAACGTGACGTTGAAGCCGATGAACAGCAGCCAAAAGCTCCACTTCCCCAGCCGCTCGCTGAGCATGCGGCCGGTGATCTTCGGCGCCCAGTAGTACATGCCTCCCAACGCGGGAAAGACGGCGCCGCCGATGAGCACGTAGTGGAAGTGCGCCACGAGAAAGAACGTGTCGTGCACCTGCCAGTCAAAAGGAACCACGGCCACCATCACTCCCGTGAAGCCGCCGATCACAAAAATCACGATGAACCCCAGCACGTGCAAGAGCGGCGTGTGGAGCTTCGGCCGCCGCCCCCAGAGGCTGGCGATCCAGGCGAATACCTGCACCCCGCTGGCCACCGCGATCATCAGACTGGCGCCGGCGAAGAAGTAGAGCGACAACTCCGGCAGCCCCGTCGTGTACATATGATGGACCCACAGCCCAGAGCTGATGAAGCCGGTGCCGATGATCGCCACCACGATCAGCGTGTATCCCAGGATGCGGCGCGACGATGCGGAGACGATCATCGACACAATGCCCGTGGCCGGCAGGAAGATGATGTAAACCTCCGGGTGGCCGAAGAACCAGAACAGGTGCTGCCAGAGGAGGTGGTTGCCCCCTTTCTCGGTGTTGAAGAACTGGGTGCCGACGGCGTGGTCCATTTCGAGGAACAGCGTCGCCATGAGCAGCGTGGTGAAGGCGAACACGATCATTACCGCGGTGACCAGCCAGGCCCAGGCGTAAAGCGGCATCTGGCCGAGCGTCATTCCCGGCGCCCGGAGCTTGACGATCGAGACGCACAGCTCGGCGCCGGCCGCGATTCCCGCCAGCTCGGCCATGCCCAGCCCCAGCGCCCAGAAGTCAATCGAGCGGGATG
>JAHWKS010000484.1 GCA_019347795.1 Planctomycetota bacterium
CAGGTCGATTCTTTCACCGGCGGCCGGCCCAAGCGGCGATACCTGCAGGTCCACATCCACTTCCCCGATCCGCAACTGCGGTGCGAGGCGTTCCCGCGCCGGCCGGGGCTGCGCGAGACTCCGTTCAAGGGGATGAGCGACGTACGGTCCGGCGCGTCGTCCTTCGACGCGGAATACGTCGTCCGCGGCGAGTCGGCCGACCAGACGCAGCGCTTCTTCAGCGACGGCGTGCAACTTCAGATGAACCGCATCCGCTACGTGCTGGGGAACGACGACGTGTATGTCTCCGCCCACCGCGGCCGGCTGCTGGTAAAGAAGGAGTTCCCCCGGCACGGCGGGGTGGAGCAGATCGAGGAACTCGTGGGCTGGGCCCTGGAGCTGTACGATCAGGCGATGCTCACGCGCTCCGGTTCCATCGAGTTTCCCCAGCACCAGACGATCAACACGATCGACCAATGCATCTGCAAAGTTTGCGGCGATGAACTGCTGGACGACGTGGTGCTCTGCCGCCGCTGCAAGACGCCGCACCACCGCGACTGCTGGCTCTTCTTCGGCGCCTGCTCCACGTACGGCTGCCGCGAGCCGGAGTTCATGGTTCCCCGCGTCGCCCGCCCGGCGCCGCCGAAGCAACAACCGGAAGAGTCGGCGCCGATCGAATAGATCGCGTGAAACTCGACGGGCAGTTTGAACCGGTCGCCGTGTTCAAAACGTATTGACTGCCGAACGAAACGCGGCGTCGAAGCGGGCGCCGAACATCATTTCCTCGACGCGCAGTTGCAGGCGTCCTGAGCCGGCGTCATTGTTGACCGCCCAAGAAGCGCCGAGTAGGCTGCAAACAGCGTCGCCTCGCGCGAGCCGTCAATGATTTGAAGAGATTCTC
Organism: Planctomycetota bacterium; assembly: GCA_019347795.1. GTDB lineage: Bacteria > Planctomycetota > Planctomycetia > Pirellulales > Pirellulaceae > JAHWKS01. The sequence continues at coordinate 881 of JAHWKS010000484.1, forward strand.
TAATGGATCCCACGCACGCCGCCTATCGCCGCTTGAAGCCGTCGATCGACCAAGATCATCCGCAAGGTTGGTTCGTGGCCATCGCTGATGATCGAGTGATCGGCGCAACCGCAGACTTCCACGACCTGGAGAACGCACTGCGAAACCAGAGCAAGGATCCGCAGCGAATACTGATCGTCGAGGCCGGCGCAGACTATCCGGAAGACGTTACGATTTTCGGGAGCGACCAGGTGTTCCAGGCACCCCAGGCGAGCAGCCCCGACTTCAAAGGATTGGCGGGGCTGCCGTTGCTGCGAGTGCTCGAGTATGGAGGTGACCACGTCGCCTTCTGGTTGCGAAAGCTCCACGTCAACCCGTGAACCTCGGCCCCTCTTGAGTTGGCGAGAGGCGGCCACGGGAATTGCGGCTTACTCCGGCTCCTCTTCCGAATCGAGAGCTTTGAGGTGCTCTTCGCTGAAGAATCGACCGGCGATGATCCGCACGGGAACCAGGATCGCGATGAACAGCGGGAACAGGATGCCGAGCTGCGGGTGCGTCTTCACCAGCCAGAGCACCACCAGTCCGGCGAGTTGGATAGCCGTGAAGGCGTGGATCACCCGGCCGGGCACCGTCCGCACAAAGTGGTGCGGCGGATAGAGATTGCGGTCGGTGAACCAGAGGCTCAGCCGCTGAAAGAACTGGTTGCCCGCCATCGACACCACGCCCATGAACAGAAACAGCCCGTACAGCACGGCCAGCGGAATCAGGCTCAGGTAGGGCAACAGAAGCAGCGAGAAGCCGATCAGCAGGTGAATCGAGAACCCGGTCACCCGATTCTCGCGGACGTGGATGATTCGCTCCCGGGTGTCGCCGTGGCGGTTCACCACTTCCTCGGTTGTCGCCAGGCTGCGGAGGTGGTTGAGGGAGCGCACAGTCGCCGCCACCAGCCACGGCAGCCCGAACATGGAGCAAAAGCCGATTAGTCCTCCCACCACCGCCAGGTCCCAGTGATAGGCCTCGCCTTTGTGCAGGTTATGATCGGGGCTGTTGATGAGCCGGGCGGTAATGTTCTGGTCGAGAAACACCAGCACCACGGCGAGCGCGGCGGGAATCATGGAGGCGAACCACACCCAGCGAGGCGCCTCGAGCGGATTGATGAACCACGGCCGCGCGCCTTGCTCGGTTCCCGAGCCCAACGTCGGCTCCAGCCGGTCCGGGACCTTGAGGCCGTGCAGATGCACCTCGTGCAGCCAGACGGCCACCAGCGTCATCGCCAGCATGGCGATGGCCGGGCCGAAGTCGGCCAGGAACTCGCGCATCTTGGGGAGCAAATATCGGCTGCGGCGGAACCGCGAGAGGTTGATCGCCACGAAGTAGGTGCCCAACGCCAGGAGGAGCGACAACAACGCGGTGTCATGCCGACCCTCGCCGCGGTCGAGGGCGTGGAACTCTCCGGCGATTTTCTCGATGGCCTCCCAAATGAAAATCAGCGAGATCAACGCCGCGAAGGTCTCATCGGTGAACCGCGTGAAAAACCGCATCATGGCGCTGGCGTCGGTCACGGCGAGGATGATCATGAAGACCATCGTCCAGATTCCCACCCAGGCGTAGACGGGGAGGAACGGGATCCCGCGCGTCTCGCAGTTTTGGTAAAGGAACGCCGTAAAGATGAGCAGCGGCCCCGTGCCGCCGAGGATGATCAGCGGTTGGCCTGAGAAAAGCGCATAAACCACCCCGCAAATGGCCGAGGCCAGGAGCATTTCCAGGGCGCCGATGTGGTTGTCGGTGTAGGTGGCCATGACGCCGCCGAAGGTGACCGCCGGCGCCACGCACGCGAAGAAGAGAAACAGCGTGGAGCTGAGCGCCTTAGTGTGCAGTCCATCGCGGAAATCGCTCAGGTAGTGCGGAAGCCGCCGCCGAGCATCGCGCACCAGTCCCCCGCCGAGCCGGCCCGTGTACTGCAGGCCGGGCGAGGGCGGCGGGAGCGCCTTCTCCGGGACCGTGGTGCGATCGACAAAGTGCTCCATCGCCGCCAGCAGGTCCTGAGAATTGCGGGCCTGGCCGCACTCGTAGCGGAACTCGTCATCCGACATCAGCCGGGCGATGGTGGCCAGCGTGTCCAGGTGCTCCGCCGCCCGCCGCGTGGGCCCCAAGAGCACATAAATGAACTGCGTCGCCACGCCGTCGGGGGCGCCGAGGTTGAGAGGCCGCGCCAACCGCACAAACACGATCAGCGCATCCTTCATTCCGTCATGGTAGAGGTGCGGCACCGCCGAGGCATTGCCGAACGCGGTGGGCGCGGTGCGCTCATGCTCGACCAGCGCCGCGAAAATCTCCTCCCGCCGATCTTCCTCCAGCGCCCCGCGCTCCACCGCCTGCGCCAGCACCGCGCGGAACACCTCCTCCATGTTGCGGGCGTGCAGGTCGAACAGGCAGTTTCCCTCGGCGAACGCTCGATTGACCAGGCGCATAGAATCCTCATGGTGCAGTTTCGGAATCGTGAGGGTGAATATACGCGACGGGCCCGGGGGATGCTAACCCGCCTGCCCGGCATATGATTTGCTCGTTGTCAGCCATTTCGTTCCGTCCTCTTCGGCGCCGAACTCGCGCAGGTTTGGGCCAACGAGCACGGCGCCGGCGTCCGTCCCGCCAAAGGCGCCGTAAGAATCAAAGAAGAGAAGGGGCGCCTCCGCGGCGGCCACGTCCATCCCGCGTAGTCTCAGCCACGGGGCTGGGGACAAAAGCGCGATTCCCCTAAACTGAAGCCGGCGGCGCCAACGCCCTTCCCCTCACGCTTGCGGTTTCGCGACGAATCGCCCACTCCCATCGCCCATGCCACCGTTCATTGAAACTTTGATCGCCGCCGTCCGCCGCGCCGGCAACCCCGTCCTCGTCGGTCTCGATCCGCGCGCCGATTCCCTTCCCAAAGGATTACTCACGGCGCCGAACGACCCCGCGGCCGTCGCCCGCGCTTTTCAAAACTTCTGCTGCGGCGTGATCGACGCGGTCGCCACGCGCGTCGCGGCGGTCAAGCCGCAGGCGGCGTTCTTCGAGCAGTACGGCCCGCCTGGGATGACGGCCTTGCACGAGGTCATCCAGTACGCCCGCCAAAAGGAGTTGCTGGTGATCCTGGACGGCAAGCGGAACGACATCGGCACGACGGCCGCCGCGTATGCCGAAGCGTACCTGGGGCGCGAGAGCGTCTGGGGCGCCGATGCGCTTACCGTCAGCCCGTACTTGGGCGATGACAGCTTGGAGCCGTTTGTGACCAGGGCGAAGGAATCCGGGTCGGGAATTTTTGTGCTGGTGAAAACGTCCAATCCCGGCGGCGGCGCGTTTCAGGATTACGCGGGCGCCGAGGGACCTTTGTACCGACGCGTGGCGGCGTGTGTGGAGCGGCTGGCGCGCGAAACCGAAAGCATGCATCGGTACGGAGCGGTGGGCGCTGTCGTCGGCGCGACCTATCCTGAGCAGCTCGCGGAGTTGCGGTCGGCGATGCCGCAGGCGTGGCTTCTGATCCCCGGCTTCGGCGCCCAAGGCGGGAGCGCGGAGGATGTGGCGGCGGGCTTCGACTCCGAGGGACTCGGCGCCATCGTCAACAATTCCCGCGGCTTGATCTTCGCTCACGCCCGCGAGCCATATCGATCCCGCTTCGGCGCCTCCCGCTGGCAGGACGCGGTGGCCGCCGCCACGGCCGACATGATCGACCAGCTCGCCGCCCACACCCCCGCCGGTCAGCTCCGCCCCCACTAACCCGAAGCCTCAGAGCGTCAGCACGGCGTTACGTCTCTCGGCGGCCGGCGCGGCGGAGTTGCTCTTCGACCCAGGCGGCTTCGGTAGCGGTAAGCGGTCTTGGTGGTGGGCCGCTGTAGTCGATTAAACCGTCATAGCCGATGGTCTCGTACATGCGGCTACCGCGCGCCGTCGTCGAGGCGCAGTTTGGCGCCTTCGAGGTTGACCTCGCGCAGTTCGCCCACCTCCGCCATGCCCACAACCGGCGCCCGTTACTACAATAAAAGGAGCGGCCGACGGTGGGCCGCGTCCTCGTTCTCCCTGACTTCCTCCATGCTCGAAGTCGAAGTCTTTTGCTTTGCGGCCAGCTATACGGTGACGCTGATCCTGGAGGCGACGCGGCTTTTTTTCCGCGCTTCCATCCGAACGATCGTCGCCATCGGCTTCGCCGCCGCCGGTTTGCTCGCGCATACTTTATACCTGGTGTCCGAGGCTCGGGGCGCGATCGGCTCGGCCGGCGAGCAGCCGCTTTCGAGCTGGCATCACTGGTGCCTGCTGGCGGCGTGGGTGCTGGTGGCGGCGTACCTGGCGATGGCGTTCGCCCGGCCGCGGAACCCCCTCGGGTTGTTCATCCTGCCGCTGGTGTTGCTGCTAATCG